>JAGYOL010000172.1 GCA_018399555.1 Kiritimatiellia bacterium
TTCACCTCCACTGGCGCACCCTGCAAACATAAAGCCACCAGAGTCGTCACTGCCAGAGTCATCGACATTTTCATAGATTTACCTCAATGTTAAAATAAGTATTGCGCGAACGTTAAATTTTCTAACTTCGCCTAATATATCTCATCGTGCGATCCGACATCAACTCTTTTAACCATAAACGAGCTACGCGGTGTCGCTCTGAGAGCGACTACTACAAAGAGCCCCGTGCGGGCACTCTGTAGGGCAGGTGACGCACTCGCCGCTGTAACTAAAAACTTAATTTGAGGGTTGTTCTCTAGGTGAGGACAACCCTGATGTTTTCGTGGGGTATGTTGCGCGTTTCAAGTGCTTATTCGGAAAAATCGATCACACTTAGAGTGTGAACTTCATCGGGTTGTGTATTGACCATGAAGGGGGAAGGCGCATCGATGTTCACAATCAGTACGCGGTCAGCATCAATCATCATGACTTCGCAGGGTTGGTCAAGCAGGCCGTCTGCCCCGTTGGTGTCACCATTGGCCCATATCAACTCCATTCGCTTATCTGCAATATTCCATGCATAGATGGCGTTCTGCTCGGCCGCAGTTAAAAGGATGCGGTGCCGTTTTGCATCATAACAGATACCGTCGCAACAGGTGATCTCTTCACTCAGCAGTTGCGGTTTGCTGTAGTGTCCTTTGCCTTGCGGATGCAGTACCCAGAAACGTCCGTCACCGAATGATCCGGTGTAGAGATTTCCATCCCGATCAAAATCCATGCCGTCGCAACCCGCTGTGTAGATATGCAGGGAAGGATCAGTCGGCTTTAGTTCCGATTTGCCGTTGGCCGCACCCCGATCGCGTAGTGCGGTTTCGACTATACCAATGCAGTAGGGATCGTGACTGGCGTGGGCTTTATCAAGAAGCTGCACCGGTTTGTCCGCTTTTAATGCTGATGCGGCAATGCGGTAGATGCCGCTTTGATATTTTTCAGGAACATTGAAGAACGATTCCGTAAAATACAGTGCTCCGTCATGCCATCGGAGGGCATTGGGAAGTTTGATGTGTTCAACAACCGGTTCAATACGCTGCGGTTCGCCGTTATGGATGACAATCCGCATGATCCGTGATTTATAATCATTGTCTGCAAAATACTGTGCATCCGCATAGTATAGGTTGCCTTCAGGATCAACGGCCAGTCCCATGGGATAAGCGGCTTTGGTTTCTGGATGGCGGCGACAGGGGGAGAAGACAGACCATTTGCCGGTTGCTTTCTCCATACGCCAGATGTGACCGCTGTATGAGCTGTCAACACCGTTGACGGCTGAAAGGTAGATATTGCCCTCTGTATCCTTTGCCAGGCCGTCCGGTGTGTTGAGTATTTCACCGAACTGTTTGAAAAGCTTTGGGCGATGGTTCGGGTCACCCTTAACCCAGGGTTTTTCTCCTGCTGTACAGGAGATGGTTGCAATGGCTGTGAAAAGTAAGATGTTTCTGTAAACTGTTTTTCTACTCATAATTCCTCTTTATTTACGAAGGTTTTTGTCTGCGGCTCGCCGACGGCGAGTCCTCTCATTAGATTTCATGCTATTTAGCGTAGTTTCGCAACTCGCACATTTTTGAACTCGCGCACTAAGCTATTATTCTGCCGATTCCTTAATTACCTCACCGGTGAGCTGCTTTTTCTGCTCGGATTTATCAAATGTTCCGTAGAACGCGCCGTTGGCGTCCATCCATGTGTTGAGGCGTTCCCATTCGTGCGATGTCAGTTTCACTTTGCCGTGACCGGATTCAAGAAGTTTCAACAGCGGGCTACCCAAGGCACCAAAACGTAGCGGCTCGGTAAGCGGTTCATAATTCTGGTTTGGCGCGTTCCATGATGAATACGCCACATGTTTGATTAAAGCATTGAACGACCGGGACGCCCAACCCTCGGGCGCCCCGGTCAGGTTAGGCCGTTTGGGAACCTTGCCGTCGTGACAGGATACGCAGTGTTTATCGAGGATAGGTTGCACCAGTCGAGGGTAGCTGAACGGCTTCGAGCCATCCGGCCCTGGCGTGATCTTCGACGGTTTGCGGCGTATGGCGTGGGCGTGCGCACGTGGCTGTGTTTTTGTCATGCGGTGCTCATGACAGCCGATGCACGACTCCATCTCGCCCGGCTGCAGATAGATCAGGCTGCGCATGGTCTGCACCGCGCGTCCTTTTTCGTCCAGTGCCTGCAGATAGAGCGGCGTGCCGGCTGGTGCCTCGAAATAAGCTGAGCCGTCCTGTTCCACCGGAACCGTCCCCAAAACCTGCCTGCCTAGCGCGCCTAGGCCAGCCGCCACCTTAGGCGCGTCGATGTTCGGCGTTGTTTTCATCAAGACCTCGAACAGCCGGAGCGCGGTTATCGGCCTGTTTTTCGGCAGCTCGGGCCAGCTCTCCATGACGTTGCTGAGAAAGAAGGTTCCTGTTCCCTCGTTTCTGCGCTCGGGATCGATCAGCGATGTAATCTCCGGTGGAGGCGCACGTTTGGCCACGGGCCTTGCCCAAACGCTGGAAATGTTCGGGTCGCGGAACAGTAGCTCCTTGTTGCCGAAAGCATCGCAAAGGTAAAGACCGAACATGTTTGGTATGTTCGCGCCGGGCTCGCCGATCAGTTGATCAAAACTGTAGGAAGCGAAAAACAGCGTTTCGCTCAGAGGCCAAGGCGACTTGTAGCAGTGGCCGGGCCAGCGCATTTCTTGTTCTGTCGGTTTTTGCTGACTCCACGTCTCTTGCAGGGGGCTGTGCCAATGCCTGTGGACCGGCGCGTCGAAATCGGCCGGCAGGGGACGTCCGGCACCGTGGGCCAGCAGTGACTCGGATTCAGGGAAACGCGTGTCGGGAGTCAGACGCCGTAGCGGCTCGGGTCCGTCCACGCCTTTAAGCGTGTCAACCAGCACGATCGAACCGGCGGTCATGCCGTGGTGCGGCGCGGCCGTGGCCATGACCCGGTGAGACTCAGGAACAGGCCGGGCCTCCCAGGTGCCCGCTGGATTCCAAGTGTTGTTGCCGTAGTAGATCCGCACGTTGCCGCCGTCCGGACGCGCCGTCCAGAGATGCTGGTACAGCACCCCGTTGCGATCGACATAATCCCAGCGCGTGTAAAGCACCCTGCCGTCAGGCAGCAAGACCGGGTTCCACTCGTGGGTTTCATGGAACGAGATGCTGCGCGGATGTTCGCCGTTCGGTCCCATGCGCGAGAGCGTGTAGACAAAACAGGGTCCCCGCCCGCATCGGTGATACCCGCCGCGCATCGTCGATGAGAACAGAATGTCGCCGGACGACAGATAGACCGGGAAAAAGTTGTCGGTGTCGCCTTGCGTCAACGGTCTGATCGAGCCGTCCGCCATTTGCAATTCGTAGATGTGATACCGCAGGTGGCGGTTGTCGGCGGTAAAATCCCATTTAGGCGGCATCTGTTTCACTGGGCAGTAGGCGAACAAGACGCGCTGCGCGTCGAAAGAGAGTTCAGGCGTCATAAAGTTGCCTGCCGGCAATGAATCCGGGGTCAGGTTCCGCGTGCGCATGGTCTCGCCCGGCTTTTCCAGAATGAAAAGCCCTCCGCCCGGACGGGCGCAGTACCCGTACATCTGCGTGAGCTGGTGGCTCATGACGGACGGTACATGCTTTACGAAAAGCAGCGGTGTCTTGGGAAAACGTGGGTCGGCCAGCATTTGTTCCCGCCGCAGCCGGTGCGCCGCCAGCCATAAGGCTTCCCATTGCGTTTCTGACGCGTCGTCCGGTAACCGGCGCACGCGCAGTGCGTCTAACGGGCCGGGCGCGATCGAACCCGCCTCCATATTTTTGATTAGCCGGTCAAAGGCTTGCGCGTATGTGCGCGGCTTGCGCGGTGTGTCGATGCCGTCCTGCATGCGCCAGTCCCATTCGATCAGCGCTTCGGCAACGGCAGGCAGTGGATCGGGTGAGCAGGCTACCGGGTCATGTGTGAGTGGGCGGCGTTCCGGAAGAAATGTCAGGAGGTTTTTGTTACAGGAAAAACGATTGATAGTTAAAGAGCATTTTTTAGATCCGCTTTCGATCATGATTGTGCCGAGGGCAGACTCTGCAGAGGGAGATGAGCCTGAAATAACTTTGCTCTGGAAGTTGATAGCAGGTAGGGGACAGCCTCCATTATTCAGAGTTATGCGTATTTTACTCTTCGCAGCTAAAGACACCGTCATCTTCCAGCTTTCGGGTATGGATTTGTGACCGGTCAGCAGCAACTGGTTTTCTCCTTTGATATCCGTATAAAACCAGATTCCGGCAGTTGTTGCATGTGCCGGATGGAGAGGTTTGTTATTAATGGAGACCGATAGATTGGCAGGGATGATCTGAGGAGCGTTGATAATAAACTTATAGGCTTTCAGTGATGCCTCGTAACTTGTTTCATGGCCGCGGTTAGAGTCATAGTCTATAAAGACAGAGGGGTTGAATTTCTGAACGGCTTCCCCAAGTTTTAAAACGCTCTCAGGTGGAACGGATGTGTCCTTTCCTCCTGCGGTTATTGCCAGGGGCATAGTGAATTTTTCAGGAAAGTTGATGGCGCTGCGTTTACGGTACTCATCAGAAATTTCCTTTTTTGTGCCGCCGAAAGATGCGGCAATGGCATCCTGGAAATTTGCGTAAGATGAGTGGTCGGCAAGTCCGTTGAGCGCCACGACTCCGTCGATCAACTCTGGATGAAGCGCAGTGAAAGTCAGGGCACTGGTGGCACCCATTGAGCCGCCGGAGATTATTAGACGGTTGATGCGAAACTGTTTTTTGAGGTCGTTGATCAACTGTACCATGTCTGCCTCGGCGGCAGGGCCCATCCATGAGGTTTTGGCGCGGTAGTCAGGAGATACAAAAATCATCCGGTTTTCTGCTGCCGCATCGCGTGCTGCTTTAGCTTCTCCTCTGGAGTCTTTCACAAACTGCCAGCGGTCAGAACCGTGACCATGCAGGCAGATGAGCATGTCATGCGATTCTGCTGGATCGAAGTTCTCCGGCAGTATCAGCACATAACTTTGCGGCGTGCCGTCCAGCTTAGCGGTGAAAGTAATATCATTTGTAATTCCTGCTTTTCCTGCAATGCAGAATAAAGCCACTGTTATTGTCAATATAGTTCTTCTTATCATGGTTTCTATTCTTCTATCCGTTATTTTCATGTTAACGCAGCATAACCGCACCCAAATCTTTTTGACATGATTACATGATGTCTTTGCGGGTGAAAATCTGATCTCCGGTCGAGAAAGAACCGTGCAGATAAACTATAGCATTCTTAACGTTGTTTCCCAGCATATATAAAGCCCAGTCGTTTTTTCCATCGAACTTGCTTCGGTAACTGATTTTCATCGTTCCTGCCGGATAAATATCTGTGTCGGCCATTGATGTGCAGGATATGACTTTAAATGT
>JAGYOL010000173.1 GCA_018399555.1 Kiritimatiellia bacterium
GATAACCATTCTGCAGGCCAATGTACTGACATCCAACAGTGATTCCGGCAGACTGCTTGACCTTGTCCGCGAGGTCAACCCGGATGTAATCGTTCTCCATGAAACCGGAAAACGCTGGCTACGCGATCTGCGCTCGCTACGGCACAGCTATCCTGTCTATGCTGAAAATCCACGCGAAGATAATTTCGGAGCCGCCATTTACTGCCGCACCACAAACGCGACCGCTGCAATCGAATACATGAATGCTCCCGGTATGCTTCCGCTCACCAGAGTGGACCTCACCACCGCCGACAAAACGCTGACGGTTTACGGCGTCCACCCACTTGCACCGATCGTCCAGGATTTCTGGCACCGCCGTAACATATCCACCCTCGATCTGGCTCGCAGAACGGCCGCCCTGCAAAATCCCGTGATCGTCACCGGCGATTTCAACAATACTCCCTGGTCATACCACTACCGCGCATTCATTAAACGCAGTGCTCTGCTGGACAGCTCCCAGGGACGGGGCGTCATTACAACCTGGCCGGCGGGCGCACTCATAAAACTGCCGCTCGACCACTGCTTCCACTCCAAGAGTGTTATCATCATCGGACGTCGACGCGGCCCTGATATCGGCTCAGATCACTATCCACTGATCATCGAAGCGGTATATTGAACACCCCAGCTCCGCTCTCCAACCGGATTCCCCAACCCCATATATCTAAAAGCCAGATCCAGTGCATCTATGCACTCAACGCAAGGTGCGCCCGCTTACGCCACGGTTTTTTCTTTTAATTCAGTAAAGCCAGAGGGTTGAATGCTTTAAAATAAAATATTATATCCAATTGTGTTTCACAAATACACTGTGTTATTATGGGTCATTGGCTGATATTTTTCGTAACACAATCCATTACCCGGAAATTCAATGCACTCAGAATTATTGCAAATCGGCGGCATTACTCTTCACAGCTACGGACTGTGTATGGCACTCGGATTTCTCTTGGCCTGGCAGGTGGCGGTGTGGCTCTGCAAACGCAGCGGACGGAATGCGGATCAACTGACTTCGCTGATTACCGGGATGATGATCGCCTCGATCGGCGGTGCCAGAGCTGCCTATGTGATTGAACACTGGAAGGTTGAATTCGCCGACAACCCCGCCGCAATTCTGCGTATCGACCAAGGCGGTCTGATGTTTTACGGCGGGTTCATCGCCGCCGCGCTCTTTGTTCTGATTTTCATAAAACTCAGGAAAATTAAATTCTTCGAGGTCTCAGATGTACTGCTCAGCGTTCTGCCGCTCGGACACGCTTTCGGACGAATCGGCTGTTTCATGCATGGCTGCTGCTACGGACGTATAACAAACGGAGCTCTGGGTGTACGTTTTCCGGCCCACTCTCCCGCCTGGATCGAACAGTGCAACGCTAATCCGCCACTCATCGAACCGACTGCCGCCCAGAGCCTGCCGGTCATCCCGACCCAGCTGATTGAATCAGGAGCCAATCTGCTGATCTTTGCAGCTATGATCTATATTTTTATGAATCACCATCGCAAGCTTGGTCTGCCATCCGCCATCTATCTGATTGCCTATGCTTTTATGCGATTCATGGTTGAATTTCTGCGGGGTGATCCGCGTGCCAGCGTGGGAGCATTGTCGATCAGTCAGACGATCAGTATCGGACTGGCCGCAATCGGAGTGGCAATTCTATTGTATCGCCGAAATGAAATTTCTGGCCCCGAAACTCGAACACCTGCCACGTGAAAAAACACCTGCCGTTCGAAAACCTTTTGAACGGAGTCGAGCTGCGCAAACCGGACAGTATGAAATCCGGTTATAAACCGGACCTCCAGAAGCAAACAGCATGACCAAAGCAAAACGGCACCGGTTACTTTACTACAGGTGCCGTCAACCTTCACACAAACCCGATTTCAACGTTTGCTCAACACATCTTTTTCATACTGAACAACTTCGTCAAACCATGCAAGCCCCGCCGGAACATCCTGCCGCAGGCAGTAGTAATCCCAGACCGCGCTCCACGGCATGGTCTTAAGCTCTTCAAACATCACCAGACGTTTTGTGAAGTTCATCTCTGCCTCAGCCTGACGAAGAGTCTCGATCGGTTCCAACATAGCGAACAACAGAGCCTTGACCATGTTGCGCGTTCCGATAACCCAGGCAGCCACACGATTAATACTGGCGTCAAAGAAGTCCAGACCGATATGCACTTTGTCCATCTGCCCGCTGCGCACCAGCTCTTTGGCGATCTGCTGCAATTCATCGTCAAAACAGACTACATGGTCACTGTCCCAGCGCACCGGCCTGCTCACATGCAGCAACAGCTCAGGACAAAACATCATAACCGATGAAATCTTCTCGGATATCATCTCCGTCGGGTGATAGTGTCCAGCATCCAGACAGAGCAGCTTCCGACGGGATACAGCGTAACCCATATAAAACTCATGCGAACCGACGGTGTAGCTTTCGCCACCAATGCCGAACAGCTTCGACTCAACCGCATCCAGATGCACTGATGGATCGATCTTATCCTTAAAACAACTGTCCAGAGCCGCAGCCAGACGCTGACGCGGAGAGACCCGATCCGCCGGCGTATCCTTGTATGAATCTGGCACCCAGAAGTTGGTGACCGTTGTGGTGCCGAACTGCCGCCCCATCTCAGCAGCGATCGTCCGGCAACGCTTGCCATGTTCAATCCAGAAATCGCGTACCGCCTGATCGGGATGGCTCAAAGTGAAACCATCTGCGGCTTTGGCGTGTGAAAAGAAGGTGGGGTTGAAATCCATGCCGTGCAGCCTGCCTTTGCCCCAGTCAATCCAACCCTTGAAATGCCCGGGCTCAATTTCATCACGGTCAACAAAGGTGCCGCCGTTCTCCAGATAACTGGCGTGCAGATTCAACCGGTGTGTGCCCGGGATAAGCAAAAGCGCTTTTTCTATATCGCTACGCAACTCATCGATTGTGCGCGCTTTACCGGGATAATTGCCAGTGGCCTGAATTCCGCCGCTCAACTCTGAGCCGCCAACATTTTCGAAACCTCCGACATCATCACCCTGCCAGCAGTGCATGCTTACAGGCACCTGTTCCAGTGCTTTCATAGCGGCTTCGGTATCCACCCCGATCTCCGCATACTTCTCGCGCGCAATCTGATAGGCCTGCTCAATATTCTTATCCATACTGTTTTCCTCAGCACTCTCTGCGTCGCCGCGAGAGATCTTTTTTATGATTTTTGTAGTTTTCTCTTAACATCCCATTTGCTTCACACACGCCAGCGTGCACGGCGAAGCGAACATTTGCGCTGAGCTTAGGAATAAGTTTAACACAGAGGGCATAGGGAGCCATGAATGGCCGGTGAGGTCACCGGCCCCACAGCCTCAAATCCTGTAATCCTGTCAAAAACTCTTCTCTCTTCAACTAACGCATTCGCACATTACTCCCCTTCTCCGTGACTCTGTGTCTCTGTGTTAAAATTCTTGCCCCACACAGCCTCAAATCCTGTTAATTCATCTGCTTTTTCCGGTAGGATTCAACCTCCCAGTTTTCAATAAAATCGCGGGCGGCATCGCTCATATACTGCACTCCGCCAAAGGCTTTGGTTAGCTTTTCAACCAATGCTCCATCCTTGGCCAGTTCGAGAGCCAGCACCGCACCCTTTTCACTTTCAGCCACACCGAAGACGCTCTGATTGAAACTGAAAACCTGCGGTACGTAACCATAACGCTCCTTAAAGGCCTCAATGCCCTCAACTGTGGGCACCCCGATATAGGGGAAAGCCTTAGCATAGACCATATGATCAGGTGAAATGGGTCCGGCGGCCACATCGAAGGCACCTGAGGCCGCAATAGACAGATCATTCCGGCCCATCGCTCTGCAGATCGCCCGACGGTCGATGACAAGCGTTGACTCGGTAGCCAGCTGCGCAGACTCAAACGCAGTGTCGATGCCAGCCCGCTCATATTCGGCCAATAGCTTATCAATAACATCGGCATAGAGAGAACGAATTCTTTCGGGAGTGTCAGCTGCCACAAACACCCCGTGATTTTTCAGAAATATCAGCTCCGGCTCACTCCCCTTTTTACTCTTGTACTCGATCACAGCTGCACGCACAACGCGACAAAGCGTATAGCCCGGATCAATGTAATCAAGCCAGAGCGCGTCAGGGAAAAGCTGCTCGCAAGCCACCCGACCCTCACGGGCACAGGTCATGCCGTTGACAGTGTAGGGATGGGTATGCACAACATAACGAAACCCCAGCGAGTCATGCAGCGGTGCTTCAACCGAGGCCCGTCCAGAACTTCCAGGCAACAACGACTGCTCCATAATCTCTTTGACCAGTGCCTCGCGCGCCGAGGCGTCGGAGGGTGGCTCCATCTCATATAGCCGCGCCAGTCTGGCGCGGTCCAGTGCCACAAAACGCTCAGGCGTCAGAGCCGCGAGTGTCGTGCCGGAAGGCTTCACCCAGAGCGTCGACCCATTCTTGCAGGAGGTGTTGCCACCCCCGCCGCGCACATAGCGGTCCGCGCCGAACTCGTGCGATAACTCTGTGATTACATCAAGTATATTCAAAACCATTCTCCTGAAATCATCCTTTATTTGGCCATTCTAACAGACTTTACGCAATATTCATAGCGGGTAAAGCGACAATCTGTCTCTCTTTTGCGTCAAAACCTCACAAATAAAAAACCGCCCGCCGATGCGGACGGTTTTTCCGGTCAAGGATACACAATCACCTGCTTGACAGCATCAGATGAGTGGCGCGCCCGAACTGATCACAGACCGTAGACTTCAACTTCGGTGTAGTGATTCATCTCGTTGGAGGTGTTACCGCGGCTGTAGAAGCGCACGTAGCGTCCTTTAACACCATTGACGGAAAAGGGGCGACCCTTGTTATCCTCGATGTACTCTTTATCATTCCCCTTGCCGAGTTTTGATGAGTCATCGTGATCGTTATTGAAAACAGTCACAACCCCATCGATAAAGTCAGGGTCGCTGGATATCTGACAGATGACATCGCGATAGACACGCGCTTCACCATGATAATGCCAGACGCAGGCAGCGTGTATCTCTTTTTCCTCGCCTAGATCGACCTGTACCCACTGTGTACCCGGACCGATTTCCACGTAAGTCGCGGCATCATGCTCTTTATCACCGTCCGTGATGTAATCAAGCTCACCGATAATCGGCTCCATGTCACTGGATGTCACCTTGCAGTCAAGCGAGATCACCTTGGTTCCGGCAGGCACATTGATCGGCGGACGCGGTCTGCCGCCGCGGGGCGGCTCAAGGTTCGGTGAACGGATATCCTTGGGTGTACCGGTGAACTGGGGTTTAGGCAGCTCAATCTT
>JAGYOL010000174.1 GCA_018399555.1 Kiritimatiellia bacterium
GATAATCGGTGGCACGCTGGTAACATTGCTGGGTTTAAAAATGCTGGCTGGTGACTCCGGTTCGTTGATCGACGGCTTTCGCGTGATGCTGGAGCGTAACGCAGCCACCACCGGTATCTGGAAAGAGGTGGTAGCGAAGAACGCGCCTAATATAGTTAAGATGAACGAGTATCACCGACTCTCCGTCGTGCAGCCGCTCACCCATCAGACCACTCCATGGCTGTCGCTGATAACCGGATTTCTCACTGTCAGTATCTGGTATAATGTGATCAATCAATTCATGATTCAGCGGGTACTGGGTGCTAAAAACGCCTGGCATGCCCGCATGGGAATTGTGCTGGCCGGTTACATGAAGGTTTTCATGCCTTTCATTGTGGTGGTGCCGGGTCTGATTTTATTCGCCGCCAAGCCGGAGGTTCTGAATCTGCCGTGGGCTGAGATTCGTCCGGAAGCCGACAAGGGTTATATCCACATGTTGCAGACATTGGTACCTGCAGGTCTGCGCGGTCTCTTTCTGGCGGCGCTTTTCGGTGCCATTCAATCAACTGTCAACTCCGTGTTGAATTCAACCGCCACAGTCTTCACAATTGACATCTATAAAAGACAGCTCAAGAAAACCGCGTCGGAAAAGGAGTTGGTGCGGGTCGGCATGTTGTCTACAATCGCATTTTTAGTGATCTCGATCGTACTGGCCGGTTTCATTGAACGTATCGGAGGCAGTCTGTTTGTGTATATCCAGACCCTTTATGCCTTTTTTGCGCCACCCTTTGCCGCTATCTTCCTGTTGGGAATTCTTTTCAAGCGCATCAACGGACCTGGGGCGACAACGGCGGTTATTGTCGGTTTTATATTCGGCATCGCGATGAAACTCTATGTCCAGTTTTGTCCAGCGCATCCTCTCTGGCTTGAGCCGTACTCGAATCAGGCGATCTTCAACTGGGCTGTATGTGCCATTACCTGCACCGTGGTGAGCCTGATGACCAGCCCTCCCGCGCCTGAACAGGTAACCGACCAGTTAACACTCAACTGGAAAAAGCTTAATATTTTCGAGGGACTTGGCAACTCCTGGCGTGACAGCGTCACGCTGTGGTGGGCTATATTTGTGCTGCTTGTTATTGCAATGGTCATCTACCTGTGGTGATAAGTATATTATGAAAATACGCTGGCTGGGAACTAACGGGTTTGAGTTTCGGCATCAGCAGAAATCCTTTCTGCTTGATCCTTACGTGACGCGCCGGATGGATTTGATCTGCGACCCCACTAAAGTTGCACGTTATATCTGTGATACTGGCGCTGGATTTGTGCCAAGCACGGTTGGCATGGAGCATGGGGCACGGAGCATAGGGAATAAAGTGTTTGCACACCAACAAACCTCTTCCCCCTGCCCTTTGCCCTATGCCATAGGCAAAAACAAACAAAAACATGAAGACGAGATGTTACCGGGAACCACTAGGCAGGCTTCTACCCAACGGGTGGACAGCATAATCATCGGTCATTCGCATTGGGATCATCTGGCGGACACCCCGGAGATCGCCAGACGGACGGGTGCTCGCGTGATTGGTTCTGCAACAACAATTAATATCTGCCGCGCTATGGGAGTCCCGGAGAATCAGTTGCAAATGTGCGTATGCGGTGAAACAATCAAGTCGTTGGAAGTAACCGTTGAGATTCTGCCGTCGCTTCACAAACAACCTATGCTCTACCCTGGCAGTTATAATTGCATTCCCGAAAAAATAGAAAGCATTGCGGACTTTGTTGAAGGCGGAACCTTTGCGCTGCTTTTTGATTTCGGAGGATTCAGAGTGTTAAACCTCGGCAGTGCCAATTTTATTCCTGAGGCATTGGACGGATTGAATTGTGATTGTCTGCTGGTCGGCATATCCGGACGCGCGGATAATTTTTTGAGTGACCTTATGCGCTGCATTGACACAAAGTTGATTATTCCTACACATTTCGATTATTTTGACACACCGATGGAACAGGCGGGTGAGCGTATCAGCATTGCGAGCTTCATACGGGAAATGCGGGATGTGGCGCCGGAGGTTGCGATAACCATACCAAAGCCGCTGGAGTGGTTTGATTTGGCAGGTGAGAAATTATGCATGTGATAAATGCGTTGTTGCCAGTTTTTCTGCTGGTTTTAACAGGGTATCTGCTGCTGCACTTGAAATTTGCGGATGACGTGTTCTTTCACACGGCGGCAAGATTTGTGTACTGGATAGGACTGCCCTCGGTACTCTTTAAAAATATTGCCGAAACCACTTTAACCCTTTCAGATGCCTGGCGTATTTTTGTCATGATGACAATAGCGACAATCTGCATCGCGCTGCTGGGGGTGCTGATCTCCCATCACTTAAAACTGAATCCCTGTCGGCGCAAAACCTTTATCCACACCAGTTTTCACTGTAATACCGCTTTTGTCGGACTGCCGGTGATCCTCTATTCACTGAGTGCTTATCCGGACAGTCAGAAACTGATTGGCATGGCCAGCATGGCGGTCGCGCCGATGATCCCGGTTTTTAATATCATGTCGGTAATCGTGATGCGCGGCAACGATACCTCCGGCAGGGGTAATTTGACTGGCGCGCTGCTGGGTAAAATCGCAACCAATCCCCAGGTTCTCTCCTGTCTCGCCGGATTGGCAGTATCTTTCATCGGACTTAAACTGCCGCTCGCATTTTCGCGCACTTTAGGTTCGCTGGGCAGCATGGCGTTGCCGCTCGCGTTAATCAGCATCGGAGCCGGCCTGACCGCCCGAAACGTGCGCGACGGCTTTTCTGCCGCTGTTCTCGCATCCCTCTGCAACGTAGTGCTGCTGCCTTTAGTTGGTTGGGTTGTATGCAGAATATGGGGGTTGTCCCGGGCAGAGATGCTGGTGGGCCTGATTTTTCTGGCCTGCCCGACAGCCTCTTGCGCATATATCTACGCACGTCAGTTGCAGGGTGACCCGGCCTTCGCCGGCAACGTGATTCTGATCAGCACCCTGATCTCAGCTCCGGCACTCTGGCTGGTACTCGCCTGGGGGCTGCCGCACTGAAGAGCGAAAAGTGAAGAGCGAAGAAGGTTTGATCGCCCGCGGAGCTGGATCTCGTTTAAGGGTTTAAAGTTTATGTCCTATATCCAACCACGACCCTAGGGGTGTTCCAGTGTGAAGAAAACGGGGGCTAGGAGTGGTCACGGAAAAAGCGGCTTCAGAATGATAAATTCTTTCACTGAAAAATATTACGGTTTTCATGATGATATAGTGTGTTATGATTGCGACAATTAGAGAAAGGATTGTCGTATGAAAATCGGATGTTTCGCCTGTGTGGAGCCGTTCGCTCCGTTGTCCAATCAACTTAAGGCTATTCGCGCCATGGGGTTCAAGTATGCCGACGTGACGGATAATCACGACGGCGCCGCGCTGGGGGAGGAGTTCGGGTTTGCCCCCACGGTCAGTCTCGACTCCCATCCGCACAAACTGCGGGATATGGCGAAGAAGGCGGGCATACGACTCAGCGCGTTCTGCTGTCATGCCAATCTGCTGGATCCGACAGCGCCCGACACCTATGGAACGGCCCAGATTATCAAGGCGATCCGTCTGGCGAAACTTCTGGGGATCAGGGAGGTGATCACCTGCGACGGTGAGCCGCATACCGCTTTCGGGCGGTCGCTCAAGCCCGCGGAACGTGTGCTTCTCATCCGCGAGAAGCTGCAGGCGCCGATTGAATGGGCGGAGGAGCTCGGCATCAGACTGCTGCTTGAAACGCATGGGCCGGTGACTGATAATTTGAAACTTATGGGCGATTTGCTTGATAAACTCGGGCAGGAGAAAACGGTCGGAATATGTCTGGATACCGGCAACTGCTGGCTGGGCGGGGGTGATCCGCTCGCATTTATCAAGGCCTTCGGTAAGCGCATCGATCATGTGCACTGGAAGGATATGCCCGCGGAGATGGAGAAGCAGCGCGGAAAAATCTTCGGCTGCGGCATGGCGCTGATTCCCCTTGGCGACGGCATCGTCGGTGTCGAGAGGATTGTCAAGGAGCTCAAGAAAGCGAAGATCGATGTGGCTACAACCCTTGAGATCGCCGGTGCGGACGCGGTCCGGGAATCGGCGAAGAGGCTCAAGGCTTGGACGAAAAAAAACTGTAGCGTTGGCTCTCAGAGCCAAAAACTGTAACGTTGGCTCTCGGAGTGTGAAAGAAATTGCTTCTGAGAAGCAACCCTACAGTGCAGGGCAATGCTGGCGCGAAGCAACTCTACAGTGCGGCAATCGTTCGGTACGGAACCTGCCGGACGTACAGGATTTATGAGAAGAGAGGATGAAACCATGAGACGAGCAGATACAAACCGCAGGGGATTTATGAAAACCGTGCTGGCGGCCGGAGCGGCGCCGCTGGTGATACCCGCCGGTGTTTTGCACGGGGAAACGGCGCCGTCGAACCGGATCAACCTGGCCAGTGTCGGCGTGGGCAATCAGGGCAGCGGACTTTTCCGGACCATGCTTCAGCCGAATTGGATCAGAGTGGTCGGCGTGGCGGACTGCTTCAGGCACAAGCGCGATGCGCGGGCGGCGGACGCGAACAAAAAGTATGGAGGCAATGTCTGCACCGCTTACCGCGACTTCAGGGAGATGTTGGAGAGGCCGGATATTGACGGTGTGGTCTGCGCCACCCCCGATCACTGGCATCACGGCGTGGCGGTTTATTCGATGCAGCGCGGCAAGGATGTCTATGTCGAGAAGCCGCTGACGTTGAGTATCGGCGACAACAAACATGTGCGCGAGACGGTCCATCGCTACGGCCGCGTCTTCCAGTACGGCACGCAGCAGCGCTCGTCCTCGCATGTGCGCATCGGCTGCGAGCTGGTGCGCTCGGGAATCCTCGGCAGGATCAGCCGGATCGACGTGGTTGCGCCCGGCGGCGCGGTCGGCGGCGGCAGTCTGGAGCCCGCTCCGGTGCCTGACGGGTTCGACTATGACCTGTGGATGGGCCCCGGCGTGAAGCGTCCGTTCACCAAGGACACCGCTTCGACCGGCTGCTCCTATTACTCCTCGCACTGCGCCATCGGTTTTCTCGGCGGCTGGGGGGCGCATCCGCTGGATGTGATGTGCCAGGCACTGGGTGACGGACCTGCATCGGTGCCGGTGGAGATCGAAGCGACCGGCGAGCGTAAGACCGATTGTCTCTTTGACACCTTCGGCAAATGGAAGGCGCGCGGAAAATTTGCCGACGGCTGCGAATTCACCTTTGTCGCCGGGCCTGACCGCACCACTTTTGTCGGC
>JAGYOL010000175.1 GCA_018399555.1 Kiritimatiellia bacterium
ATTTGACATTTGTTTTGATATTTTTGAACAATAAGTGCGCCATTCTTACACAAATGTACAAATATTTAGCTACGACCCCTAGCGTAAATTCTTGTTTTTTACGACAGAAACTAAAATTATAGCGACCAAAGCTGCGACGTTGAAAACTCAATTAGGTGAGGAAAAAAGATGATAGAACTTAAAATTACACGGGTGTTATTGATCGGGGCTGTATGTTCTCCTTTGTTCGTTTTTGGTGATCTCAAAGTGGATGATTCTCCTGCCAAACCGGGTTTCTGGGGATTCCGGCCTGCTGATGAAGAGGTTATTCAGATGACGCCGCCGGGTTTCAGCTGGCGTCCGCAATCCAAAGCGGATGAATACGAAGTGCAGGTGGCGCGGATGGCGGATTTCAGTACGATAACCTATGGCGCGGATGGAATTACAATGAGCGTGCACTGTCCGCCGCAGGTGCTGGAGAGTGGAAAATGGTTCTGGCGCTTCCGTTTCAAAGCGGGCGGAAATTGGTCGGTATGGAGCAAAACACGCAGTTTTTCAATCGCCGGGGATGCCCGTGCCATGCCGTTGCCGGAGAGAAAGGAGCTGCTTAGCAGAATTCCCTCGTCACATCCGCGTTTGTTTGTCAGACCTGAACAGATGGATGACCTGCGCCGCAGGGCACAAGGCGACCTTACAGACTTATACCAAGAGATGCTCCGCAAAGCGAATAATCTTTTGAAGAAGCCGCCATCAACCGATGAGCCGCCGAAATACGGCAGTGAGATTGTAAAGAACAGCGATGAGTGGCGTACAATCTGGTGGGGTAACCGCAGGCTGGTGCAGCGGACCCTGGGTGCCGCAGCCGAATTGGGTTTTGTCTGGCAGCTCAGTAAAGAGGATAAGTATGGCCAGGAAGCCCGCCGGATTCTGATGGAATGCGCCAGGTGGGATCCTAAAGGTTCGACCGGCTTCCGTTACAACGATGAGGCCGGTATGCCTTACAACTACTATTTCAGCCGCACCTATACTTTCGTAAATGAACTGCTCTCCGAAAGCGAGCGTCAGAAATGTCGCGAGATTATGAAGATACGGGGCGACGAGATGTACAGCCGTCTCTATCCGCGTCACATCTGGCGGCCCTACGGCAGTCACTCCAACCGGGCCTGGCATTTTCTCGGTGAGATCGGCATTGCCTTTTACGATGAAATTCCGGCAGCGGAAGAGTGGGTCTGGTTCGCGGCGAATGTTTTTGCCAACCTCTATCCGGTCTGGAACGACAGCGATGGCGGCTGGCATGAGGGCATGTCCTACTGGGCGAGTTACATCAGTCGCTTCACCTGGTGGGCCGATATTATGAAGGCGGCTTTTGGTATTGATGCCTTTGATAAACCCTATTTTTCGCAGTGCGGTTACTTTCCGATGTACGCGGTGCCGCCGGGCACAAA
The DNA here is from genome assembly GCA_018399555.1 of Kiritimatiellia bacterium. Taxonomy (GTDB): domain Bacteria; phylum Verrucomicrobiota; class Kiritimatiellia; order RFP12; family UBA1067; genus M55B167. Next base: position 1,425 of record JAGYOL010000175.1, read on the forward strand.
GTCCGGAGGCTTCGGTGACTGTACAACCGCATTTAAATCGAAAAACTGCGCACGGCTGGTCTCAGTTCTGGCGGCCCAGGCCGTCAATCCCTATTGGAGCTGGTTTGCACAGGAGCATGGTGTCAAGGATTTCGGTGGAGGTTACATTGGCTTTCTGCGTTCCAGTCTGCCGAAAGTCGAACCGGAAAAACCGGACAATTTGCCGCAATCCATCGTTTTCAGAGGTGTCGGACAGGCCTATCTCAACACCGATTTAACCAGTGCCGCCAACAATATACAGGTACATTTTAAATCAAGCCCCTTCGGTACAGTCAGTCACGGCTACAATTCGCAGAATTCGTTTTTGCTCTATGTCGGCGGAGAGCGTCTGTTTCTGCGCTCAGGCCGTCGCGACAGCTATGGCACTGAGCACCACAAAAACTGGATGTGGCACACCAAAAGCGACAATTGCATAACAGTCAACGGCGAGAGCCAGTTGCGTCACAGTCCCTATGGTGCGGGCAGAATCGTCGCATTTAAAACCGACCCTGATTTCGACTACCTGGTGGGTGATGCTTCTCAGGCATATGCTGCGCACATGAAACGCTTTACGCGTCGCATACTCTTTGTCAAGCCGGAGGCTGTTGTGATCTGGGATTCACTCGAGGCACCCGAACCAAGCTCTTTCGAATGGCGGCTGCATACGGGTGCCCCGATGAAGCTTAATGGCCAGCACGATATCCTGGCAACCAATCGGATGGGGGGCTGCAAGGTCGATTTTCTCTATCCAGCCGACCTCAGGATTTCGCAAACAGATAAATTCGACCCGCCGCCCCGTCCGCGTGTCAAACTGGTAGAACACCATCTGACTGCTGTTACGCCTGTGCCGGGTGCAACTCAGGATTTCGTGACTGTCTTGCGTCCATTCCTGAAAGATCAGCGCACAGATGGTGAGTGTGGTTTGGAACTAACCGCTTCAGTTTACAGGTTGAGGGTGCCCCTGCGCAATGGCAGTCAGGCGATGATTTTTCTGAATTCAAAACCTGAAAGCCCGTTGGAGATTAACGGAATGCAACATACAACCGAGGCTGCGGCGGTTATACTGGATGCAAATAATCAGCTTGTGCGGGAGTGGATACCGGAGATAAACTGAATATTCATCTGTTTGACCTGTTTGCTTTTATCCTGTATCATGTCGACTCATGAAGATTGGTCAGGACATCTTTCGCAATGTGGTCAGACGGTCAATAGATTCAATGTCGTTGCGACGTGAACTGCTGACAGCCCGGCATTTTATTGCCGGTGGCGGACGACAGATCAAAGTCGGGTTGGCAGTCGGTTTCGCCAGTGCCGGGATCAACCGTATATTCGCGCAGCTCGGCGGTTATTGGGTCAGTGCGGAATTTACCAGGGAAGTTCGTGAACTGATCGCATCGGTGCTGGGTGATGATCAGGTGGTCACTCTCGGTAAAGGCGGACAGATTCCCTTTGAGAGCAAACAGTTCGATACCGTGGTGGTCTCGGGTGCCTGTATCTTTTATCGGGGCGTCACACTTGCTGAACTTGTGCAGGAGTGTCATCGGGTACTTGATAACGGCGGACTTCTGGTGCTTACGCTGCCACGCCGCAAATTGATCGGGCTGGCGCGCTGCTTCGGCGGTGCACGCGGTAGAATTGAACGTGAGATGTGTTGCTCGGAAAAAGATGTTTTCGAATTGTTGCGACATGGTTTCGACGTTCTCGGTTTCAAGGGGCAGTCGCACTTTTTTGTGCAGTTAGCCACAGAGAAACTTGAGAAAAGAGGGCTGGCCGGAGATGCCGCCCTGCCGGGCTGGGTTGTGCGACTTATCTATGGCTGCGCCGCTTTGCTTGATCTTCCTCTGGTCATCACCCGGAATTACAACATTGTAGTCTGCGCACGTCGTAAAGGATGGCGTGGCAGAAAGGGGGGGCTGGTCAATGATCATACCGCGGTTGTTTCGAACGCGCTGTTCTTTGAGCACAAAAAAATGCGCAATACCTTCTCCCTGACACGCTTTAAAAATCAGGATTGATCTATGCCCTGTGCTATTTTTTTTCCAGTTGATTTTCCACCGGTTTCAGAGTGGCTTGATGTGCATCTCTGATGCGGTTGATGTCAGCAATGATTTCAGGATTTTCATCTGCGATGTCATAGTTCTCGCCTGGGTCCATATCCAGATTGTAAAGCAGCGGTTTTTCGTAGTCCACCCGGTCGTTCTTGTAGCCCGACTGTGTTGAGTAGTGCAGCTTGTAGCTGCCGTGACGTACTGCGAAAAGTTCGACTCCCCGATAGAAAAACATCTCTTTGCGCGGACTGGGTGCGCCATGCAACAGAGTCGCGGAAAGATCATAACTGTCGCGCTGTTCTTCAATCAGTTCGGCACCGGTCAGAGATGCCAGCGTAGCTTTGATATCGAGTGTGCTGCCCAGATCATGCACTATGCCGGGTTTGATGCTCCCCGGCCACCAGAAGATTGTCGGTTCCCGCATGCCGCCCTCCCAGGTGCTGCCCTTGCCGCCGCGTAATGGACCGGCTATGCCGCCAAGCGTTTTAAAGCGGGTCCAGGGACCGTTGTCGGAGGTAAAAAGAACCAGGGTGTTATCGGCAATTCCTTCGTCGCGCAGGGTTTTCAATACCTCGCCGACCGACCAGTCGATCTCTTCAATCACATCTCCATAGATTCCGGCTGTACTGCGGTTTTTGAATTTTTCGGAACGGAACAGCGGAACATGCGGCATACTGTGAGCCAGATAAAGAAAAAAAGGTCTCTGCTTGTTGGCTCGAATGAATTCAATTGACCTCTCAGTGTAAGTTTTTGTCAGCAGCTCCTGATCAGGCGAGCGCATCAGGATTTTTTCACCTTCCATTAATGGCACATTCCAGTATTCACTCCTGGGGTTCTGCCAGTGATCTCCGCGTCCGTTTGTGGCATTGACCTCTTTTATCCTCTCGTGGTCAGCGTCCATATCGTTACTGTAGGGAATGCCGTACCAGCTGTCGAAGCCGTTATTGGTCGGCAGATACTGCGGCAGATGGCCCAGATGCCACTTGCCGACCATGCCGGTGGCGTAGCCCCTGGATTTCAGCATCTCCGCCAGAGTATGCTCCTTCGCGGGCAGGCCGCCCTTGGAGTCCGGAAAAAGAACGCGCCGCTTACTGGAACACATCCCGCTGCGTACCGGCAGACGACCGGTCATCAAGCCCGCCCGGCTGGGTGTGCAGACACAAGCCGCTACGTAAAAACTGGTCCATTTCTGTCCTTCAGTGGCCATTCTGTCCAGATTCGGCGTCCGTAATGTAGGGTGCCCGTTGCAACTCATGTCACCGTAACCCATATCATCGGTGAAAATAATTACAATGTTCGGTTCAGCCCGGACAAGACCGCATGAACAGATTACGAGTGACACCAGTGAGATCAGAGTTGATTTACGCATGTTTCCTTCCTTTGGCTCATCGCATTAACACCATGAGATGTACGACGTATTAGGCTCTTCACCGTAGGGCAAAGACAAACATGTTGGTCGTTAGCAACATGTTGGTCTTAAGCCGACATTTTGTTTTGCATAGGGCATAGGGCATGGAGCATAGGGAAGAGAGGGCTTGCGCACTGGGGATTTTCTTCCCTATGCCCTCTGCCCTATGCCGTTCGTGCTCAGCACGAATCTAGGCCCTTCACCGAAGGGCATGTTGATCCTTAGTCGCTATTCAATCAACTTCTGCCATAAAAAACAAGAAAATGAGCGACCTGTTTACATAAGTTGTTGATTGAAATCGACTAAATAGCGTTTTATAACCAAAGATGCGACGGCAGACACACATGGAATCAT
>JAGYOL010000176.1 GCA_018399555.1 Kiritimatiellia bacterium
AGACGCAGTAGATTGAACCATCGCTGAGGGTGACGATGCTCTGTTCCTCCGCAACACGACCGCCACCGGGTGGCGTACGCAGTCCGACGGTTCCTTCAGGCAGAGTTTCAAAGGTGATTTTTTCAGCGTTGCGCTCGGTCAGGATGTTTTCACTGCGTAGAAATGCGCCTTCGGATTGAGCGAAGAAGCCGACACCCATGGCGCCGACTTTGTGCATGACGCAGATTGCGGCAGTGTTGTGAATCAGGGGTTTGCCTACATTCCAGAAGAATTTCAGATCACCGTCATAGACATTCTGCAAGTCGCAGTCAAAAGCACGCATTGGAATGTCATAGCGCTGTTTCGACCAGGAACGTCCATGGTCATCTGAGTATTTAAAGACATAGTGTCCGAGTGAGTCGACCCTTGTCAAAACACCTTTATCCTCTCGTTTTACTTCTTTGACTCGATCGGTATTATGATTGTAAAAACAGTAGATGCGTCCGTAAGGAACTTTCAATAGAACAGCGTAGGATGCTTCAGGGCCGTCGGTCGGTTCAAGTTCAACCGGAGTATCCCAGCTTTGACCATGATCGGTACTGCGCATTGAGATAACGGTCTGCCCCGGTTTGCCTTCGGTGCCGCTGCCGGTGGTAATGCAGCAAAGCCAGGCACCGTCATCGGTTTTAACAATGTAAGGCTGGTCAGCATAGAGGCGACTTGGTATTTCAGTGCCGGTTGCGATGTGACGTTGGTCCGGAATCGCTGCTGAAGACTTTGCTGGCAGCTCTGTGTTGCAACAGAAAATAAAAGTGCCGATTAAAATCGACGAAGCTAAATTTGTGTGTTGGAGGTTTTTTTTTGTTTTCATTGTTTTTTCCTTTGCTGCGGGTTTTGCCTCGCCAGATTTCCAATCGCATCAATGTCGAGCGCGGCACTGTAAATCCGTAGATCGTCAAGCATGCCGTTAAAATAGGCCGGTTCCTGTTGATGCTGACGACGTCCGATCATCAGCGGCAGATCATTTGAGAGATTTTTGATGGAACGCATATCATGCTCGGTACCGCTGGGTGAGCCGTTAATATAAAATTGTCCGGCAGAGCCGCGGCGTACAAAGGCGATATGTGTCCAACGGTTAGCGGGAACGGAATTGGGGACGGATTGAAAATAAATGTTGTCGCATCTGAATGAGATGTTGCGCGACTGTGGCGGATACTCCCAACCCAGACTCCACTGATCTTTGGCTCCGAAGCCGTTGCCTTTGGCAAAGACAATATAGTTGCCGGGTCGTTTTTTCCAGATCCAGGCTGTCATAGTAAAGTCTCCTGAACCGAGATTAATTTCGGCGGGAAGAGTCAGATAGGCATCTTTGCCATTTAATTTCAGAGCGTGACCACAACCTGCTGGTATCGGGATGATTGCGGCACCGCCATGGAGCTGACCTACGGCTTTGCCTGTTTTGTCAGACGGTCGGGTAGAACGGAAGGTCAGCCATGCAAGAAGGCGGCTGAAAATATTTGATTGCGATATATCCTTCATCTCAAATGAGCAGAGGCAGCGCAGAGGCGCGTTATCAAAAAGTCTCGCGACGCCATTGGCAGGGAAGTCGTGAACACCGCCGCTGTCTGTATGTTCAGGGCGGAGTTCAGAGAGTGGTTTAGTCCCGGTTGTGACATGAGCGTATTCCGATGGGAAATCCGGTTTTAAACCAATGGCGGCGTAATTCATCTTCGTTTCGTCAAAACCATCCAGCCAGCTCACATTGTCAAGCAGGGCGGATTGTGCATTGTCAGGTCCATTGGAACGCAAAGGCTCGCCCTGAGTATTCAGGATATAAATGTTACGGAAAACCTGATCCATCGCCATTTTGGGCCAGTCTAGAAAGATGCCGTCGGGTTCCCGGTCCATCATGCTGCTGATAGCGACAGTGTCGGTGATGGTGATCTGTTCAAAGGTATTGGTGGAGCCGCCGCCGGGATTGTTGATGTTGGCGGCATGCAGGGCTCCCATGTCGCCGCTGTCCTGTCCGCAACGATGAATTCGGAGATGGTGCAGATAGTTGTTGGCCGCAGGCGGCAGGTCAGTGGTGATCGGTGGACCATACTGAGTGCCGGTGTTGCCGCGCAGGGTAACAGCATAGCGGGGGGAGTGGGATAACTCACAGTAGGAGATTTCGTTGGCGCTGGTGTTCATCAGCTCGATGCAGGAGGCATAGAGGCCGAGCTGACCGACATGGCGGATTAAGGTGTTGCTGATAAGATTGCGCTCTGAGATGTCGGTGGTCGGCTGTTTGTCGGCGGGTTTGAAACGGTTGGAGATGGTGACGCCGCTGATACCAGTTTTTTCAACAAGGCAGCCGTAGATGTTGTTATGAGTGTTGTGCCCGACCAGCAGTATCCCGTGTCGTCCTGAATTGATGAAGTGGCAGTTGCGGACAGTGATGCCGGTTGTGTTGGACATTTTTAAAAGAGCGTGATCGGTACGACCCCAGGTGTGTTTCCACCAGAAAAGCGAGGGCGCTACGGCGTCGCTTTCCTCAAACCGCAATCCTTCAAATTGAAAATTGCGTATCGGATTTGATGAGTCGGTGCTACGCAGTTCAACCAGTGTTTTGAGCAGCGGCAGCGTTATGTTGAGTTTGTCGGGATGTTTTTTCCCGTATGGAATGCAATAGAGTGTGTATGTCTGATGATCGAAGAAGAACTCGCCCGGTTGATCCAAGAGTGCGAGTGCATCTTCGAAAAAGTAGCGGGCGCCGCTCAGAATTTCGGTGGAATCGCCCATGTTGTTGAAATAAATGCGGCGGGTCTTGCGATTGATAGCGGTGACAGCGCAATTCCAGCGGTGCCAGTCGCAGATGCCCCAGGGGAAGATATTTACTTTAAGTTGCGATATATCCAGCTCCGGCGGGGGGGGCTCTTCCGCAGCATATTCAAACCAACTGATCTGGCTGTGGTTGTTGGTCAGTTTGGGGGAACCGTCGAGAGTGGTGAGATAATCGGCTGCCGCATCAGGGAACTCCGGATCGCGACGATAGTTCGGCCAGCGGGCCCTGCGCAGACGTTCTCCCTCTTCGTAAAGCGTATCAAATGCCATGCCGGATGGAATTTCTGTTTTCCAGATACGCCGCGTATGACGTTGCCAACCAGTCAAATGACGACTCCCTGAAATACGCGCTTTGTTTGGTCCGTCGGCTGAAATCCATTTTACATCAATGCTCTCACGACCCGAATCTACCTCAGTGAAACATAGTGTTTCAGTCTGACGATAAACTCCGGCATGAATAAAAACGGTGATATCTTCGGTTGCATCCGGCAGGATTTCACGGACGGCCTCTGCCGCTCTGTTGAGAGTGGCAAAAGGCCTCTGTGCGCTGCCGAAGTTGTCATCAGAGCCGGTTACGGCAACATGCAACTCCACTCCGTGAGCAGCAATGCTCAGAAGCAGCAAAGCAAAAGCAATTTTTGAATTAACGTTATGGTTCAGTATTCACCGCCTGTTGCTTGAAGAATTTACGGGAGGGGTCGTAGCTAAATATTTTACATTTGTGCAAGAATGGCGCACTTATTGTTCAAAAATATCAAAACAAATGTCAAATATCTTAACTACGACCCCGCTTGGTTCCTGTTGCTTGTTTGTCTCAGTGAGTATTCAGTGAAACAGAGTTAACGGACGAACAAAATCGTGCCGGAGTCGGTTACCGTAATCAGCACACGGGAAGCACTGCTCAGTTCGCCGTCGGATGCTGTGAACAGCAGTGAGTAAACACCGCTTTCGGCGAAAACAACGCCGGTTGTTGGATCGGCGGCATCGTTGAAAATGACTGAAGAGGCGTTGTCGGAAATAACACTCCACTGCGTTGTGAGAGATCCGAAATCCGGTCTTCCATCGTCATACGCCGCCGCGTCAAGGTTAAAGGCATGTCCGGTCGCGGCTGTCTGCTGCGGTTCGACTTCAAGCACCGGCGGATGATTGCGCGCAGGATCGGCTGCCAGTAGACGTGCCTCTTCATCGGTGATGAAACGCGAATACACTCGGGCATCGTCGATGACTCCGTCGAAATTGCGTATGCCGCTTCCATAAGCATTCAGATTGCCTAGCATAAATATGTCACTCCATGCGGCAGCACCCGGAAACTCAGGGTTATAGATATTGGAAAGAAGTTTTTGCCCGTTGACATACATTGTCTGACGCGAGCCTCCCGCCATTGCCCTGCGGTCAAACAGTACGGCGATATGATACCATTGATCTTTCTCAAAACCATCCCATTTCCAGTAATGATCGGTATCGCCAGTGCCGATTCCACGTGTGGCTAAAGTAATGTTTTTTGACTCAGGTTCGTAATTGATATAAAAATTGGATCCGCACTTGAAAATACGCTGATATTTGTTACCTGTCGCCAGACTGCCATAAGCATCATCATAATAAATCCACGCGCAAAAGGTCATGGTTGGGGCATTAGTGGGCAGATGGGCGGCTACGGCCACTGAATCAGTTCGCGGGGTGCGTAGACCACTGCCGGTTTTGCCAGGCTGCAGAATCGCCTGAAAACGCAGAGATAGGGTGTTTGTGCCGGAGCTGTCGTCAGCTGCACCCAGTGCCGGATTGTCATTCATATGCCAACTGTGTTCCAGTCCGTGGTCGAGGTCGCCGCTCGGCAAATTGACGTTTACAGTGATCTCACTGCTGCTTTGAGCGAATCCGTCATCTGCATCGATTCTGACTGTATAGGTGCCTTCGGCAGTGAATTCGGCTGTTGTTACGGCACTGAACGGATTTGCAAAGAACACTGTGCCGGGACCGTTGAGCTGACTCCAACGCACGCGGACAGTGCCGGGAATGGAGTCGTCGTTGATCTGCGCCGTTAATGTCAGCCGGTCGCCGAGAACCAGTGTTGCAGATGTGAAGCCGGGGGTAATCACCGGCGCGCTGTTTCCTTCCGGTGCGGCGGCGGCACGTGTCACCTGCACCTCATCGGTGATAGTTCCCAGTTCGGTTTCAGCGGTGAGTTTGAAGGTGTAAATCCCGGTCTCAGGCAGGGTGACATCGGTTACCGCTACGCCGGGAGTGGTGAAGATCGGCAATTCACCTTCAGGAGCTGACACAACACTCCACTCCAGTTTGGCATGCAGGTAGTTCATAAAAGGATCACTGCTGGCCAGCGTTCCCTGTAATGTTGTCTGATCGCGCGCGACGCTTTGATCAATATCCGCGTTAACCTGCAGCGGGGTGTTGTGATAGATAGCGAGAATATCGCGGTCGGTGAGGGC
>JAGYOL010000177.1 GCA_018399555.1 Kiritimatiellia bacterium
CCGCCATGCGCATCGCCGACATCGCCGATTCACTGGGCTTTCCTGATGCCGCGCATATCGCCCGCTACTTCCGTTCACATACCGGACTCAGCCCTGCCGCCTACCGCCAGCGCAATTATCTTGCGTAACACTGAGACTTGAAGGCACATAAAAAAGCTGAACCAATATAGCTGTTAACAGGCAATATTGGTGATGCTTAAAAAAGTCTTTTCCCGTTTACAGATATTCCGATTCGGCCCGCGCGTAGGCCCTTTCCAGATCGGCATAGCGGACGGCCAGCTCAGCGCGGGGCATGGCTGCCGGTTGCAGAGGATACGGAGCAAAGGCTGCAATAAGCTTGTCCCATTCGCTCCCTGTCACAGCTTGCACTGCCCTGATCGCAGCTCCCAGCGCAGCGCTGTTGAGGACATCATGCCGATACACCGGACATTGATTGACATCTGCTATGATCTGGACGATTTCTTCATCTACCGCCGCACCCCCTGTCACATACAGACGTTCCGGACGAATGCCCATCCAGGCACTATGCCTGCGCATCGCTATGGCCTGCGACTCTACAACGGCCCGGCAGTTGGCTGCCACATCCTGTTCATCGAGATTGATGCGATGCAGACCCGGCGTCAGTACCTTGGGTACAATTTCCGGCTCTATCCATGGCAGCATAAAGGCCCCTTTGTTTCCGGGCTCGCTCTGATGCACGGCTTTCGCAAAGCCGACCCAGTCCAGACTGTACTGATCGCGCACAGCTTCGCGGGCCAGCGATCCGTTTTTAAAACAGATCAGACTCATAAAACCCCCAGTCGGCGAACCGAAAACGTGCCCTTCCCCGGCTGGATCTGTCCGCAGCTTGCTCATTGCACCAAAGTAGGTGTCGCTAGTGCCCAAACTGATCGCCGCATCTCCGGGGTTGATCAGCCCTGTACCGATCAGACTGTTGGGGTTATCACCTGACCATGCCACAATCCGCGTCTCCGCCGAGAAACCCCAGCGCTCCACCCACACAGGTGCCGGCAGACCGATGATCGTGCCGGAAGGCACAACCGACGGCAGTCTGGACAACAGATTCGGTGCCGTAGCCTCTAGTGCCGCATCGCTCCAGACTGCGGATGTGATATCCATCAGATTCATACCCGAACCATCCCCAAAGTCAATGGGCGCGACCTTGCCCGCGAGGATCGAAGCGAGAAACGAACTGACCAAAGCAATGTACACGGTATTCTCATACGCGACGGGATGCCGCTTGCAGAACGCGCGAATCTGCGACCCCGTGAAGCGCTCGAAAGCCGCCGACCCAGTCAAAGCGGCTGTTGCCCTCTTACCACCCAGAGCCTCCTCAATCTCCGCACACTCTGCACTCGTTGAAGAGTCCATCCAGATGGGGCTGGTCTTCCGTGCGAGAGTGCCGGACAACTGGCCGATAACCGTTTCACCGGACAATCGGCTCAAAGTGCTTTCAAAGCTTTTGTTCAAATAGACCGAACCGTGTTGCTGTCCCGAACCGGACAACGCCTTGATTTCAGCAAACGGAACACCAGCGTCACGCAGGCGGTCCAGTATCATCACCAGAGCCTCCACCCACATGAGAGGTGGCGCATGTTTAACACGCGGATCAGAGTGAGGCAACACGCCGCTACGTGTACCGTAGTGCGGCAGGTCTTTTTCAAAATTGACCGACTCCTCACAACATATCTTACCACGTTCGAAGTCGAGCACAATGGCACTCATACTCTGCGTGCTGCAATCAAGACCTAAATAATATGACCCCATGTCAGCTCCTGTATCAATCAACTTTCCAGAATGTACCGATTCAGAATATTTTCCAAGCCCTCTTGCCGACCGCTGATGCGCTCGGGTTCACCATCTCTGTCCGCATAGGCTTCCAACTCAGTCAGGGTGGCGGCTCCGCTCAGAATACGCTTGCCCATACCGCGCTTGTATCCGCTATAACGAACGGACATTGGTTTGGCGAAGACCTTATCCTCGAGCAGCCGGTGCGCCACCACGAGGCCGCGCGCAAAGGTATCCATGCCCCCAATATGAGCCAGAAACAAATCGGTGGAATCAAAAGACCCGCGCCGCACCTTGGCATCAAAATTCAACCCTCCATGCGCAAGGCCCCTCTGTCGCAGAACCACCATCATGGCGAGTGCGGCCTCAGAGAGATCAGCGGGAAACTGGTCGGTATCCCAGCCGCAGGTCGGATCGCCACGGTTGACATCTATACTGCCAAGTTTGCCGGCATCGGATGCCACCTGCAACTCGTGATGGAAGGTATGACCGGCCAGAGTGGCATGGTTGGCCTCTATGTTCAGTGCAAAATCATCCAACAAATCGAATTCGCGCAGGAAGCCCAGTACTGTGGCGGCATCGTAATCATACTGATGTGTCGTGGGCTCACGCGGTTTAGGTTCAATGAAAAACGTCCCCTTGAATCCAATGGAGCGTCCGTATGCCACAGCCATGTGCAGCAAAGCCGCGATCTGTTCGCGCTCATGTTTCATATCGGTGTTCAGCAACGAGCTGTAACCTTCGCGTCCTCCCCAGAAGACATAGCCGGTCCCGCCAAGAACCACAGTCGCTTCGAGAGCCGCACGCACCTGAGCGGCAGCGTGAGCGAACACCAGCGGATCAGGATTAGTGGCGGCTCCGTGCGTGTAGCGGGCATGACTGAAACAATTGGCCGTACCCCAAAGCAACTTGACTCCAGTGGCTTTCTGATAGCTCAGTGCTTTTTCAACAACAACACTCAGGTTGTCGCGACTCTCTGCCACGGTCGCACCCTCTGGCGCAATATCTCTATCGTGAAAGCACCAATAGCGGATACCCAGTTTGGAGATAAATTCAAAATTGGCATCCAGGGTCTGAATGGCAGCGTCCATCGGATTGGTAGCCGTAGCCCAAGCGCGCGTCAGAGAGCCGCCACCAAAAGGATCAGCTCCCGTACCCTTGAAAGTATGCCAGTAGGCCACGGCAAATTTCAAATGCTGCTCCATTGTTTTTGAGCCGACTTTAGCTTGAGCGTCATAATATTTAAAAGAAAGCGGATTATCGGAACCGGCCCCCTCATAAGGAATACGCTCGGGAACTTCAGGAAAATATGTATTCATCACAAAACCTCTTTTCTTATATGAGTACTAATTCATCAATGTAAGCAATTTAGCATGATGCAGATTTTTTGTCCTCGACTATCTGATCAATTTTTAGCACAATATGCGCATGTCGGTCAGAGCATATGGCAATTACTATTTTCGTCCCTCGGCTCCTCCGGTCACCGCATTATGCGTACGAACCGGAAAGGGAGAAGGCTCTACACACCTCCACGACCTCACCCAGGAGGAACACTTTCACGACTTCATAGAGCTGGTCATTGTGGCCGATGGAAAGGCTGTTCAATGGCTGGAGAACGAAGAGTATACGGTGCAGCGGGGCGACATATATATCCTGCAACCTCGCCACAGGCATTACTTCCACAGCTACACCGAGCTGAATCTAATCAACATCATGTACGACCCTGACAAGGTGCAACTGCCTCTGGATGAGTTGCGCCGAATGCCTGGCTACAGCGCATTTTTTATGCTGGAACCGCAGTATCGTCATCAGCATCAATTTGCCGGACGTCTCCATTTGGGGCCTGTCGATCTCAAATGCGTGCTCAGTATCGCCGGGCGTATGCTGGACGAAACACATACCCCGACCGCCGGTTCCGGTGCCCTGCTGATCTCCAAACTGCTGGAGATGATTGTGCTGCTGGCTCGTCTCTACACAAACGGCCCCGGCACCGAGCACCGTGCGCTGCTACGACTGGGCACGATTATCAGCACTCTTGAGGAACATTACCAAGAACCCTGGAACGTAGAGACCCTGGCAGCCAAAGCCCACATGTCATGCAGCCAGTTTATTCGCGTATTTCAGCGAGCCACCGGGCAGACACCCATACGCTATTTACTAAACCGTCGTCTGGCGCAGGCCATGACCGAACTGAGCACCACCGATAAAACCATCACCGAAATTGCGATGGAAGTCGGCTTCAGCGACAGCAATTACTTCACGCGCCAATTCAAACTGCGTATGGGTCAAACTCCGGGCACTTGGCGAGACCTGCATCGCTGAAATCAAAATTGTCCAAAAAAGAAAAACACCGTTAATCTGCGCCCCGATCAGCAACAGGCGGGTATCGCGCTTGAACACTTTATGTACTTTATCCCGTTGATATCCCCTGTGCCAATGACTGCCCGAAGCAGTACCAATAGCATGCAACGGGTTCACATACTGAGTGTGAAAAGAAAACAACATCAGGATAAAATTTCGTTGCACTGCACTTTTGAAATCAGAGGAGCCGGCTTCTGTCACTATACTCTCGACCAGTCACGCATTATCAAAAGACATACGGAAAAAATTCGCCAAGGGAAATTACTGGAAAATCTGTTGGGAGACATCCTTTTTTCAGGCGAGGGTTCAGGGGCAATCGCGGCTGAGGGCGTTCTGATCGGCGGAGAACCGCTCATGAAAACAGTCCGGGTCGATTTTTTAAGTAAAAGCGGAAGCCCTGTAAAAATAGGACTTTTCAGCTTACGCCTTGAAGATAACAAACCTACGCATTTCAATCAATTACGCGCTGAGATATCATCCCTGATTTTTAGCCGCACCGAGAAAAATCCTAAAATGCGCATCAAAGTCAAATCCGTCAAAGCACAAGCTGCTCCGGACAGCTTATGGGAAAATTTCAAGGGGGCCATAAAGGGGAAACTGGCCAACTTAGTTATTCCCCCGGTCTCAATCGCGCCTGTCGGCAACAGCACCATCCTTGATTTAGCACAAGCTATTTACAGCGAGATGCCCGAATTCACATTTCCAACCGCAACCAATCTAACCCAATGAATGTTGTTTCTCAGAAGAAATTTCTCACAAACGGCTTGACCGCAACTCACCCGCCACGCAGAGTCCGTTCCACTCACATGCGCCGCTCTTCATCCGCCGCGCCCCACGCTTTTTCCTTAACGCGCTGAACTGACCATGCTCGTTAAGCATGCTTTCAACATAATTTTTGCCGCCTATGATCACACCGTCGGTCAGATAGCGTGCGCGGCAGCGCAGAAGCCGCGCGACCGAGAGCTCTCCGCCCTCATCCAGCACCTTGTCCGTCACTGCCCGCGCAAAGCCCGGCTTCGACACCCCTCCA
>JAGYOL010000178.1 GCA_018399555.1 Kiritimatiellia bacterium
TAAAGGTTGATCAACAGAGGAATGAGTGCCGCAGCAGCACTTTTTGTTTGATGCAGTAACAGTTTGATGCCGATGTAGCCAGCGAAGCAGAGTCCGAGCCAGGGTTGCAGGTGTGTCACAGCTTCAGCAAGATAGTGATAGCGGCCTGCTATTCCGGCAATTGTCAGGAGCGTTCCGACAAAAGCGGCGGCGTTGGCAACTTCGCCGGACAACTTTCTGAAATCATAATTCATCTGGCTGAAACTCAGCTTTTTGACTTGTTTTTGCTATAGGCTACGGCACAGGAGAGTCCGGCTGCAAACTGGAGCTACGGTTTTGTAGCCCTGTCTAAACAACAACGAGCTTTTAAGTTTTACCGACTGCTGGAGAGCAATCCGCAGTGGCGCAGCAGTGCTTCGGTATCCGGTTCTCTGCCGCGGAATGCTTTGAAGACCTCGAGCGGCGGTGTTCCGCCACCCATGCCCATGATAGTCCGGCGCATGCGCAGACCGGTTTCACGAAGAGCGGCGGTATCCTGCATATTGCACTCCTCGAATGCCGCGAAGCAGTCGGCGGAGAGCACCTCAGACCATTTGTAGCTGTAGTAACCGGCACTGTAGCCCCCGCCGAAAATGTGGGCGAAGGAGCACAGAAAACGGTCGTCCTGGATGATCGGAAAGTGGTATCTGGCGGCATTTTCACGTTTGACGTCATCGGGTGTACGCCATTTGGGATTGGGATAGCGGGCGTACAGATCCATATCGGTGGCACCCAGAAAAAGCTGGCGCATCATTGCGCCGGCTGCCCGGTGATTTCTGGAGTTGACGATTTTTTTAAAGAGACTGTCCGGCAGTTGTGCGCCTGTTTCAGCATGTTCACTCACCGATTGCAGTGTGCGTCTGTCGTAGCACCAGTTTTCCATGAACTGGCTGGCGATCTCCACTGCGTCCCATTCAATGCCGTTGATTCCGGAGGCCAGGGGTTCATTCACCTCTGTCAGCATGTGCTGCAATGCGTGTCCGAATTCATGAAAAAGTGTGGTGACCTCGTCCATCCGCATTAAAGAGGGTTTGTCGTCTATCGGAACACTCTGGTTGCAGCACATTACCGCCATCGGCAGTTGGACGGTGCCTTCGGTGAGTTTCTCCCGCGTCCGGAATTCGTTCATCCAGGCACCGCCGCGTTTGGTTTCCGGACGGCTGTAGGGGTCGAGATAAAAGCATGCCAGCGGGGCACCTTCGATATCGACGACCCGATAGAAACGCACATCCTGGTGCCAGACAGGAACCTCGCCGGTATGGTCGGTTATTTTTATGGCGAAAATTCGTTCAGTCAGTTCAAACATCCCCTGCAGAACCCTTGGAAACTTAAAATAGGCACTGAGTTGCTCCTCGCTGTAACCGTAGCGTTTTTCTCGCAGACGTTCAGACCAGAATGATATATCCCAGGGCTTCAGGTGATCCTCATTAAAACCGTTGGCCTGCGCAAATTTCAAAAGGTCACTCTCATCTTCAGCTGCAACCGGGGCTACAACATTCTCCAGACGCTCAAACAGGCGGTAAACATTGTTGACACTGCCAGCCATTTTATTGGATAAGCTGAGCTCTGCGGCGTTTTTGAAACCGAGCAGCTGAGCCTCTCTGCGTTTAAGTTTCAGGATACGCTCAATCAGAGGTTGATTATCGGTTTCGCCGGTGCTGGCAAGCGTCACATTGGCGCGATAGAGTGATGCACGTGCGGCGCGGTTACGACTGTGCTTCATGAAGGGCGCATAAACGGCGTAGTCCAGTGTTACGCGCCAGGGGCCGGCAGCGGCGGTGGCGTCATCAGCATCTCCGGCGGAGCGTGCCTGAGCGGCGGTTATCGAACGCAGATCCGCCGGCATTCCCTCGGCCTCCGCCGGGGTAGTGAGCATCATAGAGTATGCCTTGCGTGCGTCCAGCAGATTGTTGTTGAATTTGGTGCTCAGATTCGCGAGTTCTGTTTGAATCCGGTTGAACTCCTGTTTGTGATCTGCATCGAGGGCGACGCCGGATTGTTCCGCCGCTCTTATCAGTTTTTCCAGAATGCGCTGCTGCACTCCGGTGAGTGATTTAAACTCTTCAGCGCGAATGGCCAGATAACCCTTGTAAAATTCAGAACTTTGCCCAACACGTTGCGAAAAACGGACTATTTCAGGTTGCAGCTCATCCTCGATGGTGCGCCACTGTGGGTTATTGACGACGCTCAGCATGTGGTGTAGCAGGCCCCATGTCAGGTTGAGCTGGCGTTGTGCATCATGCAGGGGGACGATTAGGCTCTCCCAGCATGGCTGATGGTTTTTCTCCAGGCTGTCGATGGCAGCTTCCGCTTCCGTCAGCAGTTTTCGGATGGCCTCCCCGGCCTTGCGGGGTGTCATGTTCTCAAAATCCGGATGGTAGGGAGTCTGATAAAATGGATTATCGCGGCTCATAGAAGTACTCCTGATCGGTCGTTGTTGTCAATGGAACTATCGGGTTCAGGGGGCATATCCCCCGTGCGGCGCAATTTATCCGCCACCGGCGGCTGAGGGTTGATTTGATAGCTGCGCTTCCAGAATTCAACAGCGAGGGCATCATCACCTACTGCCAGAAGAACATCGCCGGTGTGGTCGAGAATCACCGGTTCCTGATTGTCATGCGCGCTGGCTTTGAGCAGATATTGCAACGCCTCATAATTGCGTTCTTTTCTGTGCAGAATCCAGCCTTTGGTGTCGAGATAGGCGGGGTTTTCCGGTTCAAGAGCAAGGGCCCTGTTCACAAAATGCAGGGCCTTATTCAGATGAACACTCCGTTCTGCCCACAGGTAGGCGGCAAAATTTAGCAGAGCGGAGTTGTCCGGATAGCGGTGCACTGCGTCACTGACAAGAGTGTCAAATCTGGTGTATGCACGCTGTTTTTCATAAAGCTGGCCTAATGCGATGAAAAATTCCGGTTTAACAGGGCATTCTGTCCGTAAGCATTCGGTATAGTGCTCTTCAAACATTTTGACGGCATCGTCAACGCGTTCGAGGATGGTGTAGATATAACCGCGCAGCAGGCGTGACGGGCCGGGGGATGCACCAGCCTGAAGCGGGGGTGACGGGGGGGCTGCTTCCAGTTGCTCAAGCAGGCCGGGAGATGCCGCGTAAATTGATGCCAAATGCATCAGGGTGACGTGGCTGCGCGGTTTAGTCTGCAGTGCCTTCTCGAAGCTGCGCACGGCCTGGTTGGTCTGTGCCGACATGATCTGATAACTGCCGCGTAGCATCATGAAGTCGTAGTGTTGCTGATCGGTTGTAATGAAATCCGCGGCCCTCTGGTGGCAGATCAATGCTTTATGCGGAGTGGCTTGGTCGGGTTCACTGTACAAAGAACGGGCGGTTTCGGTTATGAAGGTGAAAGCCTGTTCGGAGGGGAGCGAAGACGCAAAACCTGAGAGCGTTTTCAGGGCTTGTTTCTCGGCATTTGCCTCAAAGTAGAATCGTACTGCGGCATTTGCCACAACGGCGTTGGTAGGGGCGTAGAGCAGAGTTTTGCGGCACCATTCAGCGGCTTCCATCGGTTTTTCCAGGAGCTCGGCCAGCGATGCGGCCAGGAAAGTCAGTTCGGGGTTATCTTTGAGCGAGCGCGGGTTTGAGCAAAGGGTCTGATAAGCCTTTTGATTCTGTTTGTTTCTGAGTTGAAGACGGATCAGAGATTTGAGTGCGCTGATGTTGCGGGGATTGAGTCTGACAGCGTTCGCATAGGCGTCGGCGGCTTTGTCCGGTGCCGGGTTGGTCGCGTTTTCATGCAGTATGCCCCGCATGAAAAGTGCCTGCGAGCCGGCCGCAGCGGCCTCCGACGGCACCAAAACCTGTTCGGGTTGAACTGGAGATGGTTGCTTTGTCAGACAGCCGGTTGTAAGCAGGCAGAACCACAGGAGAGTCAGAATGAATACCGTCAGTGCGGGTCGGAAAATGATATCAGACCTCGCAGTATTCATTTTGACTCTCCCGATAAGCTTATTTGTTCTTGTGGCGATTGGCCTTCAGACGTTTGCGGTACTTATGCTTTGTCATTTTGGCGCGGCGCTTTTTCTTGATTGTTCCCACGTTGTTTTTCCTCCAGGGATTTGACAACCACCGGAGCTGACGCGCCGGCGGAGCTTTCTTTCATTAAAAGATGACTTTGTTAAGGGGAATTTCGATAATGCCCTCTGCACCGGCTGCTCGCAGAGGCGGCACAATGTCGCGGACAACGCTTTCCTCGATAACCGATTCAATTGCGAACCAGGTGTCATCATTCAGCTTGTTGATGGTCGGCGCATGCAGCGAGGGCAGAATGTCGATGATCTGATCCAGACGCGCCTCGGGTACGTTAAGTTTCAGTAAGACACGCGCCTCCGCTGCCAGGGCGCCTTGTAGCAGCAGTGAAAACTGCTCGATTTTCTTTTTTTTCTGTGGATCATCCCAAGCCTTGCGGTTGGCAATCAGGCGGGTGGTGGAGGTAAGAATCGTCTCCACAATACGCAGATTGTTAGCTCGCAGTGATGATCCGGTCTCAGTAAGTTCCACAATTGCATCCACCAGTTCAGGCGCTTTAACCTCGGTCGCACCCCAGGAGAACTCCACCTCTGCCTCAACTTCGTGCTGCGCGAGGTAGCGTTTGGTCAGGCCGACCGCCTCGGTGGCAATACGTTTGCCGTTTAAATCCTTGACGCTTGTGATGGCGGAGTCGTTCGGTACCGCCAGAACCCAGCGTACAGGACGGGAGGTCGCCTTGGAGTAGCACATCTCGCAGACTTCAACCACATCTGAACCGTTCTCATAAATCCAGTCATATCCGGTTATGCCCGCATCTAGCAAGCCCAGCTCGACATAACGTGAGATCTCCTGCGGACGGATCAGACGGCAGTTCAGTTCGGGGTCATCCACACTCGGAACGTAGGAACGTGAACCGGCACTGACATTAAAGCCAGCTTTTCTCATCATGCTGAAGGTCGCCTCCTGCAGGCTGCCTTTTGGTAATCCTAAAATCAACGCCATAATCTCTACCTTGTATCCTCTGAAATCTGCTTTTAAAGCTGGTTTTTCACATAAAGACCTCGAAAGATATCATTTATCCGCTCAGATTGCAACCGCAAACAGTTTTCAAACATTATGGAATTATGCTAAACCAGCGGAGCCGGAACCAAGCGGGGTCGTAGTTAAGATATTT
>JAGYOL010000179.1 GCA_018399555.1 Kiritimatiellia bacterium
TGTGGTGATTGCCGTGATTACAATCGCCTACACGGTGGTGGGGGGGCTGAAAGCGGTGATCTACACCGACACCGTGCAGTGGCTTATTCTGTTGAGCGGACTGATTCTGGTTACCATTCCCGTGACGCTCTATAAACTGGGCGGTTTAAGTGCTCTGCGTGCCAATCTGCCGCCGAGTCATTTCTCGCTGACGAATATCGAGCCGGTGACATTTATTAACTGGATGATAACTATTATCCCGATCTGGCTGGTCGGTATGACCCTCTATCAGCGCATGTATGCCTGCGGCAGTGAACGCGAGGCACGCAGGGCCTGGTATATCGCCGGCTTTTTCGAGTATCCGGTGATGGCATTCACCGGTGTTTTTCTGGGAATGTGCGCCCGTGTTGTCTTTCCCGAGGCGGAATCGGAGATGGCCCTGCCGATGCTGATTCGCGATATCCTGCCGATAGGTGTGACCGGTGTTGTGATAGCGGCCTACTTCTCCGCCATTATGTCCACCGCCGACAGTTGTCTGATGGCATCTTCCGGCAACTTTGTGAATGATGTTCTCGAACGCTATCTCTTTAAAAATATCAGTGTGAAAAAATCAATACGCATATCGATGTTTGTCACCATGCTGATCGGTGTGGTGGCGGTTCTGCTGGCTTCACGTTTTCAGATGGTGCTGGATGCGATTCTGTATGCCTATGCCTTCATGGTTTCCGGTTTGTTTGTGCCGACGCTGGGTGCGTTCTTCTGGAAACGCGGCACATCCGCCGGAGCTCTCGCGGCGATGGCCGGCGGCGGACTTTTCACGCTTGCCCTGATGACAGAGCTGCTGACGCTGCCGGGCTGGCTTTCGGTTGAAAAACTCGAATTCAGTGCCTACGGCATAGGACTGTCGGCTTTGTTGTATGTTGCGGTTTCACTTTTAACCGGAGAAAAGAGCGATGGCTGATAAAATTGAAAAGGTCTGCGGAGCTACCATTCAGCATGGCACCGCCAGCAACCGGATTTATCTGATGAAGATCGGCGGGGCTGAGCCGAAAGAACTTGTGCCGCGTCTCGATGAGCTGGCCCGTTCACACGGTTATACCAAGATTTTTGCCAAGCTGCCCGCCGGGGCGGCGGAAAGTTTTATGGGTGCCGGTTATATCCGCGAGGCGCTTGTTCCCGATTTTTACGACGGCAGTGAAGACGCCTGCTTTCTGGCGCGTTATTTCAGCACTGAACGGTCGGCGGCGGCCAACCGTGATGAAATCGAGAGTGTCCTGGAGCTGGCGCATCAGCGTGCCGGATGCGGGTTGAAACACACTCTGCCTGCCGGGAGTGCGGTACGTATCTGCGGCGTGAAGGATGTGGATGAGATGGCGGCGATCTACCGCCGGGTCTTTCCCTCTTATCCCTTTCCGGTGCACGATCCGAACTATCTGCTGGAAACTATGCGTTCCCATGTCATCTATTTCGGAGTTGAAACCGGAGGAATCTTGTGTGCCCTGGCTTCTGCCGAGATGGATAGAGAGAGCCGCAATGCCGAGATGACCGATTTCGCCACGCTGCCCGGGAGTCTCGGGCAGGGACTCGCGGCGATACTGCTGGCCGCAATGGAACCTGAGATAGTCAGGCAGAACATCCGCACCGCCTACACGATCGCGCGGGCGGTCTCCCCCGGCATGAATATAACCTTTGCCCGCCTGGGATATCGCTTCGGCGGAACTTTGATAAACAATACACAGATATCCGGTTCGATCGAGAGTATGAATGTCTGGTACAGGAAGATGCCGCAGGCACCGGCGTCAGCCTGAGTCATAGTGTTCGCGGGCGGCGGATTTAACTCGCGCAGTCACGCTTGCGCGTCGAGGTGTCCGTGATCGCAGTATGAACGCAGCGGACAGCCGTTGCAGTTGGCTTTGCGGGGTGTGCAGCGGGTCTGTCCCAGCGAAACAAGATATGAGTTCCAGGTGATCCAGTAGCGTCTGGGTAACAAACGACGCAGAGCCATCTCGGTGTCGAAAGGACGCTGCGTTGCGACCAGACCGAAGCGGTTGCAGATGCGATGCACATGCACATCCACGCAGATCGCCGGTTTGTTGAATCCCAAAGCCACCACCAGATTGGCGGTCTTACGCCCCACCCCCGGCAGCTTGCAGAGCTCTTCGATGTTGTCGGGCAGCATCCCTCCGAACTCGGATTGCAGTACAGCGGGCAGCTGTTTCAGATGACGCGCCTTGTCGCGGTAAAACCCCACCGGATAGATTGTTTGTTCCAGTTCCTGCTGAGATATCTTTGTCAGTTCCTCCGGCGAGCGTACCTTGCGAAAGAGGCGTTCGCATGCTGCGGCGGTGCAGGCATCCTTGGTGCGCGCACTCAGAATGGTGCCGAGCAGTACCATGAACGGATCGCCGCTTTGTACCGCCACCAGATCTATTACCGGTGCCCGGTTGGACTCGAACTCCCGTTTCAGGGCACGGTTGACAGCTGGCAGGTCTTTAACAGTCATGTGTGATTTTTTGACGGCACGGCACGGCACCGCACCGCTCTGAGCTTATCAGCGTTTGGGGAGGTGGACACATTCGCCATGCCAGGCATGGGCGGCCTCCATCCAGGCCTCAGACATGGTCGGGTGACAGTGAATCGTTCTGCCGATCTCATCGATGGTCAGTTCATTGCGGATCGCGACAGCCGCCTCCGAGATCAGGTCGGTGGCATGACAGCCGACCGCCTGTGCTCCGAGCAGCTGGCCGGTGCCAGCATCGGCAATCCACTTGACGAAACCGTCGGTTTCGCCCGCAGCCATCGCCTTGCCCAGTGCCGCAAAGGGAAAGACGGCTTTGCGGATATCTTTGCCTGCTTCCCGAGCCTGCGCTTCGCTGATACCGGCAATTCCTACCTCGGGCATGGTGAAAATGCAGGCGGGGCATTCCTTCTCAACCCGAGAGTTCATCCCCGCCACAGCCTCGGCAGCGGTCACACCCTGTTGTGTTGCGGCGTGCGCAAGCTGAATCGAGCCGCTGATCAGGTCGCCGACAGCGAAAACCGAAGCGACATTGGTGCGGCACTGAGTGTTAACCGGTATGGTGCCGTTTTTATCGACCTTGACTCCGGCACGCTGCAGATCAAGTCCGGCGGTGTCGGGAACACGTCCGATTGAAACCAGCATCGCATCGGCACTGACATTTTTTCCGCTGACGCTACCGGAGACACTGTTTTTATCAGCTTTGATATCGGTAAGCGGTGCGCCGGTCAGCACTTTGATGTCAAGTTCCTGCATGCGTTTGAGCAGAACCCGGCGCACATCCTGATCGAGAACAACCAGAATATCCTCAAGCATTTCCACAATCGTGACCTTGCATCCCAGAGCTGCGGCCATGCATGCGAATTCGCATCCGATGACACCACCGCCGAGTACCAGCAGGCTTTTCGGCAGTTCCGTCAGGTCCAGAAAGGCGCGGCTGTCCATTACGAGCTTACTTTTCGGGATAAAACCCGGCATGGCCGAAGTGCTGCCAGCCGCGATAATGATCGAAGAGGCACTCAGCCAGCGTGTTGAGCCGTCGCTGTTCAGGACGGAGATGCGGTTGGCGTCTTCGAATCGGGCGGTGCCGTCGATCATGGTGACGCCGTTTGATTTAAGAAGCAGTTGAATGCCGCCGCTTAGTTTTCTGACAATCTCACACTTGCGCTGTGCCATCGCGCCGTAGTCGAACGAGATGCGCCCGGTGCTGACACCCAGCTCGCAGCCTTGAATGGTCTGGTGATAGCGCTCAGCCGATGCGATCAGAGCTTTAGTGGGGATGCAGCCCCAGTTGAGACAGGTGCCGCCATAAGCCTCTTTTTCGATGATTGCGGTTTTCTTGCCGAGTTGCGCCGCGCGAATAGCCGCCGGATAGCCGCCCGGTCCGGCACCGATAACAATTACATCATAGTCGTACATGCTTTTACTTCCTTAATAGATTATTTGGAATCACAGAGAGCACAGAAAACACAGCGAGCACAGAGATCATGGCTACGCAGTGTTTCATCTAGGATAATCATGTTGATCCCGTCAAAAAAACGTTTAGTGTTGTTTCGTGTTTTCTGTGGTTATACACTAGATCAGCGATTTCCAAAGCTCGATATCCTCGATTTTGGTCTTGACTGCGTTTACGAAAGCAGCAGCGGTCGAGCCATCCACAATCCGATGGTCGGCGGAGAGGGTCATGGCCATAATGCTTCGGATTCTGATTTCGCCGTCAATAACTGCGGGGGTTTGGCGGGCACTGGCAACCGCCAGGATACCGGCTTCGCCCGGGTTGATGATCGCGGAAAACTGATCGACATTCAGCATGCCCATATTGGAAACGGTGAAGGAGCTTCCGACCATCTCATCAGGTGTGAGTTTGCCAGCGCGTGATTTCAGTGCCAAAGCCCTGGCCTGAGAGCTGAGTTCCGGCAGAGTGAGACTCTGGGCGGTGCGGATGACCGGCACCACCAGTCCGTTGTCAACACTGACCGCCATGCCGAGATCGACATCGCCGCGCCAGGCGACTGAGCCGCCGTCGGTTGTCGAGTTCACAACAGGGAACTCCTCCAGCGAGAGGATAACCGCTTCCAGAATGAAGTCGTTGATGCTGTATGCGACGCCCTGTTCTTTGAGTTGTTTGCGGTATTTTGCGAGATCGGTCATATCCACCTTGACGGTGACATAGAAGTGCGGAATGTTCTGTTTGCTCTCCTGCAGCCGCTTGGCGATTACCTGACGCATACGGCTCATCGCGACCGGCTTGCGGCGGATGGCGCGTTCGACATCCTCAACCATAATGCGACCGGAGTCGCCGGAACCGCGTACTGTCAGTATGTCGATATCATTCTGCGCCGCTAGGCGTTTCGCCGCCGGTGTGATGCGCAGTGCGTTGCAGCCCGAGCTCTCCAGGTAGGCCAGCACATCCTTTTCGACGATACGTCCGCTGGGGCCGCTACCCCGGATCGGCGAAGGATCAACGCAGGCCTCACGGGCACGGGCGCGGGCACGCGGAGATATGACAAGCTTTGCGGCCAGGGCCGATGTTGCAGCTGGAGCCGGCATAGGAGCAGGTGCGGCCGGTGCTGCACCCGCTACGGTCGGCGCGGTTGCGGGTTGCGGTGCAGGAGCAGGCGTTTGTGCAGCGGTTGCGGCGACAGGTGCGGCCGGTTTTTCCGGC
>JAGYOL010000018.1 GCA_018399555.1 Kiritimatiellia bacterium
CTGAATATTTCCGACGTAGTTGATCGGCTGTTAATTTCATATCATTCATAAAGGTTTTTTCAATACATAAAAAACTATTTGCATATCACAGTGGCTCAGTTCCTCCTTCGCCAATCTCCTTCGGCGCTCAAGAGGCTTCGGCGGGACAAGTTGGTTCCCTGCCTGTCGGCAGACAGGCGGCTCCGCTGGTTTCGCTCATTTGGCAAAATCCTTTTCCCACCAGGGCTGAGACGCAAAAACCGTCTTGAGATCGGCCGCCAGACTCAATACAACCCCTTTGCCGGCATCTTCGGTATAGGCATCCGGATACTGATACCAATAACAGCGCACCACCGGAAAGGCGCTTGCCGGATAACCGCCCGCAGGCTGCTGCACCGAATCACCGTTTTTCATCTGCCAGGTTTTCACCTCGGCCCAGGAAACCTTGCCGTCCCGGTTTGTATCAAGCTTCTGCTCAGTGGCTCCGCCGGCCACATAGGTTTTCCAGTTCCAGCTGCAGGGAACGGCACTGAACTCATAGAGATAACTGGAACCGGGCTCATCGGCTTCTTCTGCCTGTCCCCAGGTCTTGTAGCTGTCGGGTACACCACCCTCAGTTCCTTTACTGGGATCGGCACTGGAAATCAAATCCGATTTTTTCAGATACCCGGCCTTCACAAGAGCTGAAAGCGAAGGAGGCAGATTTCCCCGGTTGGCATTTTTATATTTACGCAAAGCCTCGCCGATTCCAGTCAGTTCATCGATAATAATCTGACGCTGCTCCGCAGCACTTCGTTCACTGAAGGTTTTTTCTTTGAGAAGCGGCGTCACCTGCGGGATACCGCGGGTGATATCCGGCTTGCCGGGCGTGGAAGTGCAGCCGCAGAAGACCGCGGCAAGTACGGCTGAAATAAGTAAAACTTTCATCATCAATCCCCCTTTTAAGCCTGTGTCCCTCAGCGCACAACGCGTCCGAATGTTAAAACACGAAACTCAACAGCATTGATATGATGCTTTCTAAATTAGGGAAAGTCAAGCTGATAAAACCGCTTGACGAAATACGTGATTTTCCTTCACAATGTCTGCGTTACAAATTTTTATTAGAAAGGATGATTAAATATGACAAAGCTGTTCGCACTTTTCGCCATCGCGTTAACCGTTGCATCTGTTTCAGGGTGTTACTGCGTCGGCACGCATGTCTCCGACGTTCAGGGCGGAAAAAAGACCACATCAGGCCTGCTTTCCTTCGATGCGATTGATAACGGCTATCCCATGATCCCGTTTTACTCTAAATTCGAAGCCGGTGAGTGAGAATAATCAAAGCACTCCGACAATGTCCGCCGCGTCTTTGACGCGTGCGGCCTGCTTTGCCTGTCTTGACCATTCTGATCGACGGGAAGATTCTGCTTGATTTTAACAGCATGAATAGACAATAATTGTCGGTCAATCAATTTAACAGGGCCAGAATTTATGAGTAAAAAGACAACTGAGAATCTCACTGACCAAAGTGTAGAGACAGCCAAGCCAATCCCGGAAAATCTGCCCGAGGAGCTGCTGCCGCTGTATGACTGGTGGAAAGCTAAAGGTGCTCAGTCGCTGTTAACCGCAGGTGCTGTCGCGGTAATTGCGATCAGCGCATTGGCGTACATGCACTACCGCAAGACAAGAACTGTCGAGGCCAATATCCGGCTGACCAAGGCCAACTCGCTTGAAGAGCTCGAAACGGCTGTCGCTGAATACGGTGATCTGCAGGCCGGTAACGCTTTGCGTCTGCGCCTGGCCAAAACCTACTATGACGCAGCCAAATATGAGGAAGCGCTGCGGACTTATGCTGAGTGTGCGGATGAGGGTCCACCTGAAGGCTTTGAAGATATCGTAACTCTCGGACGCGCACACTCTCTGGAAGCCCTCGAGCGGAATGACGATGCCCTTGAGATTTTCAGAAAATTCGCAGAAAACCGCAAAGAGAGCTTTCTTTATCCTCAGGCTGTTATGGGCATGGCCCGCGTTATGACCATGCAGAGCCGGAAGCAGGAGGCAAAACACCTGCTCGAAGAACTCAAGGCGGAAAAATCCGATGAGCCGATCTGGGAGATGGCAATCGCCAACCTGGAGGATGTGATCAACCGCTACGAACCGCGCTCAAAACCTTCACTCTTTGACATGGCGGAATCCGCTGAAAAACAACTTCAGCAGGAAGAAGCTCCAGCATCACCCGGTGCTGTGCAACCAGGTGAAGACTGAACCCTTAAAAATGTTTTTGGGACTCGTTCCTGGAAACAAACTCTCAATCTCCGTGCTATCCGGGAGAAATTATCCGTGCACAAATGCGTGAACGCGCAAGTTGTTTCTGTGAGCTGCGTCATAACGCCGGTTGTGAACCTTGTGGACACAACGGACTGATACGGACCTCTTATACCACAGGCTCTTCTAGCTGACTATATCGATCGGTGCCTGCCTCTCGCCAGCTCATCGACCACCTGTCTTTTAAACGCTTCACTGTACTTAATGTTGTCTGCCATTTCGACCTCCTTTTTGGTCTGTTATGTGACAACTTATATCAGGACGTGACACTCTTCACTCCCTGGATTGCTATCATTCATTTTCTTGTTTTTTTATGTTTGAAAGAAAAAATCCTCACATTGACATAAAAGCGCTTCTTTGCGACACTATCGACAGCTATGAAACCTTACAAAACTATCCTTTTTCTGGGCGACGGGATGGCCGATGAGCCGTTGCCTGAACTAGGCGGATATACACCGTTGCAGGCCGCTGCTACGCCCAATATGGACAAAATTGCAGCGCAGGGACGCTGCGGTACCTTTCTGACTCTGCCTGAGGGATTCCCGACTTCAAGCGATGTGGCCAACATGTCGGTGCTGGGTGTGGATCTGGCCCGCGAATTGTGCGGACGAGGTCCGCTGGAGGCGGCAAGTCAGAACATCAAGCTGCGCTCAGACCAGATTGCCTTCCGCATGAATCTCACCACCACGGATGCCGACGGCATTTTGCGCGATTTTTCAGGTGGTCATATAGCACAGAGCGATGCCGAAGCACGCATTGCGCTGCTGAATGCGAAGCTGGGATCGGACAAAGTGCGTTTCGCTACCGGGGTGAGTTATCGCAACCTGCTGATTCTGACCGGCGACGAGTTTACCGCAGACGTGATCTGTGATAAGCCCGACGACAACCACGGCAACCCGGTCGCCGAGCACCTGCCGCGTGCCGTAACCCCGGATTCGGAGGTCACAGTCAGATTGCTGCGCGATCTGATCTCACAGGCCTCCGGGCTGCTCCAGGGTGATCAGGCCAACGGAATCTGGCCGTGGAGCGGCGGGCGCGCCGGCTCTATTCACAATCTCGGTAAACGTTACGGAGTCCGGGCGGCGGTTATTTCGGCGGTCGATGTGATCAAAGGAATCGGACACTGCATGGGCTTCGATGTGATCAACGTGCAGGGCGCCACCGGTTACATCGACACCAACTACGAGGGTAAAGCCGATGCCGCGCTCAAAGCTCTGCGCGATCATGATTTTGTTTATGTGCATGTTGAAGCGATCGATGAGGTCTCTCACGCACAGGACCTGAAGTTAAAGCTACAGGCCATTGAAGATTTTGACCGGCGTCTGATCGGTCGGGTTCTGGACGCCGGCATTCCGGATACGGCCTATTGCGTATTGCCGGATCACCCTGTGCCGCTGGCACTGGGCAAACATACTCGCACGCCTGTTCCGGTGGCAGTGTGGCAACCTGGGCAAAGAGCTGACAATGTCTCGGTGTACGATGAGGAATCGGTGAAAAATGGAGCATTGGGTATGATGCAGGGCTCTGACCTGATGGCACTGCTGCTGGGAACTTAGAGTGCTTGATCCTGATGCTGTGAGAAACCATGAAACTGCTGGTCATACAGATTGCTGCTCTCGGTTATAATTTCGCCCATGACAACGGGCTGGAGGAGATCGGGGGGTTAAAAGCACTCAAGCTGCGTACGGTCTTCCCTGCACTTACATCTCCTGTGCAGGCGACACTGCGCACCGCCCTGCCGCCCGCTGAGAACGGCATTGAGGCTAACGGATTTTTGCATCGCGGCTTGCGTAAAGTTCTTTTTTGGGAACAATCCGCCGCTCTGGTTGCAGGCGAGCGCATCTGGCAGTCGCACCGCGCCCGGGGCGGCAGTGTGGCCATGGCCTTTTTTCAGCAGAGCCTCGGCGAGGATGTTGATCAGTTGGTCTCTCCGGCCCCCATTCATAAACATGGCGGCGGAATGATCACCGGCTGCATCAGCAGACCGGAATCGCTCTATCCGGCGCTGTGTCAATATGCGGGCAGTTTGTTTAAGCTCCACCGTTACTGGGGGCCGCTGGCTTCACCTTCAAGCTCGCACTGGATAGCGCGGTCAATAGCGGGACTGCTGGATTCAGCCGACGCCACCGAGATTGTGCTGACCTATCTGCCCGGTCTCGACTACGATTTGCAGCGTTTCGGCACGGATCATCCACGTAGTGCCAAAGCGGCCCGTGAAGTAGGCCGGGAGCTGGCGCTGCTTTTCAAAACAGCACGGGACAACGGCTATGAGATTGTCGCTTTCGGTGATTATGCCATCGAAAATGTCGGTGGCGGCACAATTTTTCCCAACCAGGCACTGCGCCGGGCGGGGCTGCTGAAAACCCGGAAAGTACGTAAGATGCTTTATCCCGATCTGTACCACAGCGCCGCCTTCGCGGTGGCCGATCATCAGGTCGCACTGCTGTACTGCTTTGACAGTGCGCGCATCGGTGAAATCACAAAACTGCTGACTACCCTCGATGGCGTCGATCAGGTTGTCGTGCCGGCAGCGCGGCAACCGCGCAACGAGATCAGAGATGAACGCAGACCTGACCTGATTCTCTCTGCAAAGCCGGGTTACTGGTTCGCGTATCCCTGGTGGAACTACGCCGGCGAAGCCCCCGACTACGCCAGCCATGTGGACATCCACAACAAACCGGGATATGATCCCTGCGAACTTTATTTCGGC
Organism: Kiritimatiellia bacterium; assembly: GCA_018399555.1. Taxonomy (GTDB): domain Bacteria; phylum Verrucomicrobiota; class Kiritimatiellia; order RFP12; family UBA1067; genus M55B167. Next base: position 4,994 of record JAGYOL010000018.1, read on the forward strand.
AGAACTCCGTTCACAACCTCGCAAAACACAACGAAAATCAGAGGCACACACGGTCGCAACGGAACAGGTCTTGAAACCGCAGTGTACACCACACTGCCGAAAATTCCAGCATCACTAAGCGAGCTGGCGGCATATTTAAGGGATCGGCTCACAAAAAACCAATGAAAACCATTGTTCAGAAAATCAAGGTTCCTTTTGAATACCCCGTTCATTTTACCCACGGCTTGTTCAGCAGCGGCAACTCTCTGCTGGCCGAAACTCTCAACCCGGATCGAAAAAGTGCAGTCAAAGCCCTGATGATTGTTGACGACGGCATTGTTTCAGCCAACCCTGATATCCTTCATGCTATCGAACATTGGTTTGAACAGCATACGGAACAGATAACCCTCATCAGAGCACCGATCATCGTCGCAGGGGGTGAAAATGCAAAAAACGGCTGGTCGAATGTACTGGAGATCATGCGCTGCGCGGCGCTCTGTCACCTCGACCGCCACAGCTATATTATCGCCATGGGCGGCGGAGCGGTGCTGGACATGGCCGGTTTCGCAGCCGCACTGATCCACCGCGGCGTGCGCCTGGTACGCCTGCCATCCACAGTGCTGGCACAGAATGACGCTGGCATCGGCGTTAAAAACGGGATGAATGAGGGAGGTGCCAAAAACTTTATCGGATCCTTCGCGCCGCCCTTGGCCGTGATCAATGACTTCGAGCTGCTCAAGAGCCTGCCGCAACGCGACTGGATCAGCGGGACCGCAGAAGCCTTCAAGGTGGCACTGATTGCTGACCTGGAATTTTTCGAGTGGCTGTGCGCCAACGCCGATCGGGTGCCGGCGCGTGACCAGCAGACTATGGAAAAGCTGGTTTACACCACCGCCAAACTGCACCTGAACCATATCGCGACCTCGGGTGACCCATTTGAAACCGGCAGTGCCCGTCCGCTTGATTTCGGCCACTGGGCCGGTCATCGGCTGGAGCTGATCTCGAATTTTTCAATCTCACACGGCGAAGGGGTCGCTATCGGCATAGCCCTGGACTGCGCCTACGCCATGCTACAGAAATTCATCACCGCCACCGATTTTGAGCGCGTCGTGAGGGCCCTTAAAAAATGCAACCTGCCGGTTTACTCCGAGTTTCTCGAACGTATGGGAACCGACGGCGAACCCTCTGTTTTCCAGGGTCTGGAACAGTTCCGGGAACACCTCGGCGGAGAACTCTGCGTTACACTGCCCCGCCCGATCGGAGACAAGTTTGAAGTTCATCAGATGAATATGCGCACACTCAAAGAGGCACTGCATATTGTTCAATCGTTGTAAAACGTGAGATTGCGCCGCAATGACGCAATATTGTTACAGCTTTCCTTTCCAGCCCCTTACTTTTCTGTACTGTAAAAAAAAACCGGGATCGATTTCTCGATCCCGGTTCTGTATAACAGGAGTGGTCTACATGTTATTTTGTTGTTTGTTGTGTTGTATGTGTTACTTGGTTAATTTTATGTGTCGTTTGTTGTGTTGTGTTGTGTTGTGAAATACCTATCAAAAAAAAATCTCTTTTCAATCACTCATTCGCTTGCGCCATAATATAAAGCAATCAGCATGCCAACTCGTTTTTTCCACAAAAACAAAGTTTAATTGCCATAAACAAGCGCTTTTATGGGTTGCGCTTTGTCCTTTCCCTTGATTTGCCAGCCAAAGTGTCACGGCCTGTGACATTTTGTTGCGCAAAAGTGTCACGCCTTGGACAAACCTGTTCCAGAAAGTTGGAATTGATAGAATTTGAGAGTTAAAAGGCTATAATTCCCAATATTTTGAACTTTAATCCGCTACAATTTTGTCGATACTTTCGAAAGTACTACTACTTTTGGTTAATTTTCGACGTCCGTTGATTCGCACCGTTTTCCCGATCAAATCTCGAATTTCGGCAGAAGTCAGCTGCTTTTTCAGCAGACGGTAGTAAATCAGATGTTTCATGCCATATTGATCAACAAGCTCCCAGGCTGCAAAGGGCTCCCCACCGGCAGCGGGTCTGATTTTGACGCTCTGAAAGGTGCCGCTGAGCCATCCGCTGACAAACTTGGGCGGCGGATTGGAACGTGGCGGCATCTCCGCAGCCCATTCCTGCCAGCTGTGGTGAAGGCTGCGGGTCAGCTCTGGATAATCATCCGCTAGATTACGACGCTCTCCGATATCCTTGGTCAGATCATAAAGTGCCAATCGGGGTTTCCAGGTGTTGATCACCAGTTTCCATTTATTCTGCCGCACAGCACCGAGTTTGTTATGCATCCAGAAAAGTCTTTTATGCGGAGTACCGGAAGTATCTCCCTGCAGATAGGGCAGCAGATCAACACCATCCAATACAGTGCCCGCCGGCACCTGAACAGCCGCAGCCGCGCAGAGGGTGGGGTATAAATCCATTGTGCTCACCGGAGAGCTGTAAACGCCGCCGGGCTTGAGTTCCGCCGGCCAACTGATAATCAGGGGCACACGTATGCCACCCTCCAGGTTCTGGGCTTTGCGTCCGTTCAAAGGACCCACGGAACCAAGCAGCACTCTCTCAGGCCATGTGCTGTGCCAGCCCTTGATACGGGGACTACCCATCGCGGCACCGTTATCGCTGGCGAAAACCACCAGGGTGTTTTTCTCTATACCGGCGGTACGCAGGGCTTCGAGTACTCTGCCGACACTCTGATCGAGCGATTCAATCATAGCGGCATAGATGCGCAGCGGCTCATGCGGAAGATGATCGAACTTCGCGCTTTTACGGGCCTGCAGGGGTGTATGAACCGCATTGTAGGCCAGATAAAAGAAAAAAGGTTTTGTGCCCGGAGCATGCCGTCTGATGAAACTGACGGCGTTATCGGTTAGTACCTCGGTAAGATATGGATCACCGGGATCAGCTGAGTCCCAGCCGTGCAGTTCATCACCGTTGATCTCTCTGCCGCCGTGGCCGTCAACCCCCAGAAAATTATCCTGATCATCGGCAAAGTAGTGTCCTTTCCAATTCATCACATGCGAAACTTCATCAAAGGCCTGCCGGACATCGCGAGAGATATTCCACTTGCCGCTCTGGCCGGTGACATAACCACCCAGCATCAAGGTTTCTGAAATAAGCTTGTGCTCGGCAGGTATAGTGTACGCATGACCCTCATAGAGGTCTTCGTTCCACTGCATACCGAAACGCTGATTGTAGGCACCAGCAAGCAGACCGCAGCGACTGGGAGCGCAGACCGGCGAGGTGACGTAGCCATCGGTAAAGCGGACACCCTGTCGCGCCAAGGCATCAATGTTGGGTGTGGCCACCATCTGACCGCCGTAACAGGAGAGATCGCCATAGCCCATGTCATCAACTAAAATCAGCAGAATATTGGGTTTTTCGACAGCGACAGCGGTGCTGCAGACAAGAAATGCCAACAGAAAGAGTTTTGTGTTGAATCGCATCATGAACTCCGTTGATATTTAACCTAAAAACGGCAGTTGCCTTTTTGCCATAAATAGGTTTAAAGTTGCTTAGTTACTTTTAACACTTCGCGCTGACTTGAACGCAGCTCCCCAGCCATGAAGAGTTCGTTCCATTTGCATGCGCCGCTTTTCATCCGCCGCGCCCCGCGTTTGCGGCGCAAAGCACTGAACTGACCGTGCTCATTGAGCACTTTGTCGACATAATTTTTTCCGCCGATAACCACGCCATCGGTCAGATAGCGCGCGCGGCAGCGCAAAATCTGCGCAACCGAGATCTCCCCGTCCTCATCCATAACCTTATCCGTAATCGGCCGCGCAAAGCCCGGCTTCGACACCGCGCCCGTAAACTCATTGAGCTTCCTCACCCCCTCACAGTAAAGCGTTTTGCGATATTGCGCCAACACCTTGCCCTTATTCAAACCCATACCGCAAAACAACTTGCTTATTCCATCCAGCGATCGTCCACCCCGGCCAATCGCCTCGCCGTAGCCCGACCAGCGGTAATCCTTTGGATCCCCCACCGCCCCCGCCCGCACCGGATTAAGGTCGATATACGCCGCCACTGTCACCTGTGCATTCTCGCTCTCCTCCACCAATACGCTTTTAAAACGGTCGTGCCAGAGCGTGCCCGCCCCTCTCCGGTCGTGATGCGCGTTATAATAGATCGAAAAGCGCTGCTTAAAAGTTTTCATGAACTCCGACACATCATACATTCTGGCGCGCAAAGCATCCAACTGAGCCTTAACCTTATAATCGCACCCCTTTTCGATCCACATCTCCCAATCGCACTCCATCAGCGCGTACTTCTTTTTGCCATAAAGAATTTTGGCTCTGCGCTTCACCTCATCATCGGAGATCTCCCGCTTCACCGGCACATGCAGCAAAATATGAAAATGATTGTCCATGAACGCGTAAGTCCTTACCTCGCAAGCGGTAAAATCCTCCATACGCCGCATCAGATTATGCATAAAACTCTTCTCCGCATCGCCAAAAATGAACCGGTGCTCGATCACTCGGCTCATCACATGATACGTTGCCGCCTCCTCCAACTTGATCCTGTTCAGCCTCATACTTCACCTCCATATTTCAAAAACAATCCCTTTATATACTAAACCTCCCAGCCTGTCCATTAAATAATGCCTGTCACTTATTATTTATTATTTTCGCACAGATGCGCCGTTTGATCAAGACGGCAGACTCTGCAGGCTGCCACTGTCTATGTGCGTAACTCGATGGTGACCGGACCGTCATTGATCAGCCGGACACTCATGTGGGCGCCGAAAACCCCGCTGCCGACCTGCCTGCGACTCAGTGCGCAGCGCAATCGATCAAGCAGCTCCTCATAGAGCGGCAGAGCTTTTTCCGGCGGGGCCGCATCGGCAAAACCCGGACGATTGCCCTTTTTCGTGGAGGCATAGAGCGTGAACTGCGACACCACGATCAGGCTGCCGCCGATATCCAGTAGAGAGCGGTTCATATTACCGTCATCATCTTCAAAGATGCGTAAAACCGGGATTTTGCGCGCCAGCCGCTCAACGTCAGCGGAGCTGTCGCTGTGGGTAATGCCCAGAAAAACAAGCAGTCCCCTTTCGACAGATGCGACCTCATCTCCGTTGACTATCACGGCGGCCTCACTGACCCGCTGTATGAGAGCTTTCATTGCTATTTAAACTCACTCTTTGATCAAAATTCGTGAAAAAGAGGCGGGCCGGAGAGAGCATTCAAAGCATCGGTCTTTGGAGACAGCTTTCGCTTGCTGATTACGTTCAACTCTAAGCTCAGAGTTGTTGAGGGCTGCGTTGATATCACTGCTGAGCTGATCCATAATTACAAAGGTCAGCTTTTTACCCATAGCGCTCAAATCCAACTCCATCCGACACTCGACCTCCGCCGGATTGTAGGCATATACAACCAGAATTGACGGGTCTTCGGTGCGGGCGGCATACACTGACGGCTGACCTTTCCGGACACCTCCCGTCACTTCGGTGCGCAACGGTTCAACTGCCGGAAAACGTCCGATCATAGCACTCAACAAAGCTATGTCGGTGGAGAGTCTGGCAGTTCCATAGTCAAGCTCCAGCACCTGTTCGGCATGATAAGGCATACAGACCGGCCCGTCCTGTCCGGAAGCCAGCCGGCTCACAGCGGCGTTAGCCCAGCCCAGAGAACGGTACCAATTCAGGCAGTGCTCCCGTTTACCTCCTGGTGAATCATCGAAGCTCTCCAGCAATTCGGTGGCATACATGCCGTAATCACTCTGCAGCCCGGTTGCCGCAAACATGAGAGCACTTTTATTGGCACGGTTAAACTCAGCGACCATCTCGGCAGCACGCGGCGCATTGGATGAGACAAAATCCAAGATTGGGCCCGCCTGCCGCAGCAGTTCGGCCAGAGCGGCGGGATCGTTGCCAGCCAGACTCACACCTGCACTGATTCCAGGATCCTGGCCTTTCATGGCATTGACAGTATGCACAACAGCCGCCGCTATCATCTTCGCCGGCAGCAACGCTCCGGCGGACGGGGCATTCAACTCCCAGTGCCGAACGGCAAACGGTTTGGAGCGCCCGTTTTTATTGCGCAGCCTTACCAGCGGATGATCAGTATCTTTCAGATTGCAATACGCCACCCAATCGGCCGCAAGCCGCGCCGCCTCACTCAGATTACGCACCCGCTCGTCGGCGCACTGCGGCGTATAGAGCGGCACGCAGATCAGAGGCTCTACTCCGACCGCAAGACAGAAATCCACATACTCCGCTGTTCCGAAATCGTGTTGTTTCAAACCGGTCTTTTCAGGCTGCACGGCAACTCTGAAATCGCGTGCGCCGATACCGTCGTACCAGTTATAAAAATCCATCCCATCAACAACCGGCCAACGCAACGCTCCGACACCGGCGTTGCGCAGCGTGTTTATGCTTTCCTGGCGCCAGGCCGATGACGAATTTTCGGGCAGCAGAGAAAAGTCATGTAATTTCAAGGTGCTGCCCGGCTCAAGCATAAAAGTGCAACGATGAAAGCCGCTCATCTCCGGCACAATCCGCCAGTGCAATCCGGCGCTGTTGCGCCAGAACGGAATTTTCCGCCGTTTGGCGTCGAGCATCTCTTCCGCGTGTTCGTGCTGAACGCGCAGAGTTAGGGCACGCCCGCCAAAAATCTTCTCCGCCTGCACGCTGGCGGTATAGCCGCGTCCGCGCATCAAATAACCGGTACGCAGTGTAATCCCTTTGGCTTCCTCGGCTTCATTGCTTAATTTTACCACAATTTCACCGGTATTCTGATCTACAATATGAGAGACAAGCAACCCGATCTCAAGTCGCTCATTCAGTCGGCTGAGTTCGTTGCGCAATGCGTCAGAGGAAAAGCACTCTGAAAAAAACGCATTATTGTCGCCGGCCGGTATGCCGAGCTGAAAACCCAGTCTGAGAGGGAATTTCAGGGTGCAGAAGGTTTCGGGAAGCACTGTGGCTCTGTACAACACCGGTTCTTCGGCGGCCACCGCAAAGAGCGAAGAGAACACCGCAATCCCGCAAAACATCAATCTGACAATCTTCATTTTCATCCCATCCTCCGGCACACTTTCCGGTATCTGCTCACATCATGTTGACGGCATCAACATCGACAGCTATTTTAACATCATTGACCGCGCCTTGACACTCCATAAAATCGCGCAGCACGGCACTCATAACCTTCATGGAAGCAGAACGCAGCAGAATTTGAAAGCGGTAGTAGCCGCGTGCTTTAGCCAGCGGTGCCGGCATGGCATCAGAGACGATCAACCGGCCGCGACCTTTTTCGGCCAGCAACCGGGCGCAACTGCGTGCGGTCAACACACAGCGCTCTTCGGAACGGCTGCGAACGGTGATACAGACCATGTGAGTAAAGGGTGGATAACCGCCTTCCCGGCGTTCAGCCAGTTCACGTCGGGCCAGCGTTTCAAATGACTCATACCCCCCCGCCACCCTGACCGAAGGATGATCCGGCGAGTAGGTCTGGATGAAGACCTCGCCCGGCAGATGCGCCCTGCCCGCCCGTCCGGAAACCTGCGCCAGCAACTGCCAGGTACGTTCCGCTGCCCGGAAATCCGGCATGTGCAGACTCATATCGGCATTAAGCACTCCTACCAGCGTGACGTTCGGAAAATCGAGCCCCTTGGCGATCATCTGCGTACCCAGCAGAATATCGGCCTGTCGGGCTTTAAAGATGGAGAGCAGCTCTTCATGACTGCTTTTACGGGTGGTGACATCCGCATCCATCCGCAGCACACGGGCCCGCGGCAGGCAACTGCGCAAGGCCTTCTCAACGCGTTGCGTGCCGTAACCGGCGTACTTCAGCACCGGCTCGCCGCATTCGGGACAGAGTGCCGGAACGTGTCGCCAGCCGCCGCAGACGTGGCAGCGCAGGCAGGAGTCCTCCAGGTGATATGTGAAGGCCACACTGCACTCATCACAGGCAAACACATAGCCACATCCGGAACACTGCAGCGAGTTTGAAAAACCACGTCGATTGAGAAAGAGGATCGACTGCTCGCCGCGTTCAAGACGCTCTTTCAGGGCATTCAGCAGCGGTTTGGAGAATATCATCGCATGACCGCCGGCACTGTTCTCGCGGCGCATATCGACGATATAGACATCCGGCATGGCGCGATCCGAGACCCGTTTAGTCAGTGAGATCAGCTTGTATTTGCCACGCAGCACATTGTTCCAGCTCTCCATCGAGGGGGTAGCGGTCCCGAGCACAACCGCGCAATGCTCAAACACACCGCGCATCACAGCTGCGTCGCGGGCGTGATAGCGCGGTGCCTCATCCTGCTTGTAACTGGGCTCATGCTCTTCATCCACCACAATCAAACCGACATTACGCACCGGTGCGAACAGAGCTGAACGCGGTCCGATCACCACATCGGCCTCACCCTTGCGGATACGATGCCACTCATCAAAGCGTTCCCCGTTGCTCAGGGCGCTGTGCAGCACAGCGATACGCCTGCCAAAACGGGCGGCGAAGCGCTGGACGGTCTGCGGCGTCAGCGCAATTTCAGGAACCAGCACAATGGCACCGCGCCCGAGCTCCAACACATGAGCGATTGCCTGCAGATAGACCTCGGTTTTCCCTGAACCGGTAACGCCGTGCAGCAGCAGCGGTTTGGTTTTATGCAACTGCGCCGCCTGTTCTACCGCAGTTCTGATTTGTGCCAGAGCTTCGGATTGTTCGGGCATGAGGATCATCGGGGAGGTAGGCAGAATACGGCGGTTCGCCAGCGGATCACGGCGCAGTTGCCGCTGTTCAACCACAACCGCTCCGCTCTTCTCTAAATTGCGAATGGTTGAGGCGGCACAGGAAAATTCCCGGGTCAGGAAGCTCAGCCAGCCGCCACCAACCCTGCGGATTTCACTGAGCAGCTCGCGCTGCCGCGCTGTCAGCTCAAATTCACCCGCCACCGGTTTAACAAAGAGCTGCTGTTTGGCGCGCATTTTGCGCGACCGCACGGCTGAGGGCAGCATGCAGCGCAGTGCGGCTTCGAGAGGTGCGCAGTAGTATTCGGAGATCCAGTGCGCCAGCCGCAACAGAGCGGGATAGAGATATGGCAACGGGTCGATTATGGCTTTGATCCGCCGCAGCTTGAAGCTCTGCGGGGCGGCAGTTGTGATCAGCTCTCCGCTGAAGAGCGGCATATCAGTGCCGCTGTCAACAACGGCTCCCACCACTTCAAGCACATAGGCATCCACTTCGCGGCAACCCAGCGGCACCCGCACCTTAAGGCCGCTCTGCATCCGCTGCTGCAGCTCCGGCGGAACCGCATAATCGTAGATCCTGCCACCGGCAGCCTCTATGGAGACTCTTACATTCATTGACGCATCGACTCTCCGCCATACGGATCGGGTCACAGTCATCCGGCCAGGTTGCTTCGCCGCTTGAGCGGAGTGACTGATTCTTTCATTCCCTCTTAAAACAAAGAAGGGAGCAGCAAGCTGCTCCCCCGTGTTAAAACTATACCTTCGATCAGCCGCCCTGCGGATCTTCAACCCCGTTCGGGCTGAGATAGGTCAGCTTGGCGTTCTGCGAGCCTGACACTGAGGTTCTGAACGACTGCCGGTTATAAATAATCAACGGTGTGGCATACTTGGAGCGAACCTTGAACATACCGCCGCCTTTGCGCACCAGAACTGCGCCCTTGTTGGAGAAGGGGGCTTCATAGTTCTCGCCCAGAGTGATTCTCTCGTTTGTCGGTTCTGTCGGAATATCGCTGTAAAGACCAGTTCCGGGGAGATTCCGTGTAATCAGAATCGGCACAATGTCCTCCATCTCGTCACGTACGTTGCCTGCGATGGTCCACATGTTGTTATTCTCCTGCAGCTGTCCGCTGCCGCTGTGCGCTGGCACACCTGCGCCGGCAAGCTTGCCAAAATCAAAGCCAGCCACATATGGGCTGTGCTCTTCTGTGCCGAGATTATCGCCGTCATTCAGCTCCCAGAAATAGTCGCAACTGTTCTGAAAGGTCATGTCACCGATATCCTGCTGGCCGCTGCCACCCTGGGTAGCTCCCTGAGGCAACTCGGTCTTCGGCCACACATTACCCAGACCCAGCGGTTCACGCTCGGTATTGGCACCGGTGATAGCCACATAGATGTCTCGTCCGCGGTTACCTACTGCAGTCATATTCGCCTGCATCACCGCATTGGAGATGGCCGGAAAAAGTGCCGCTGAAAGAATACCCAGAATACCGATAACCACCAGCAACTCCACCAGTGTAAAACCCTGTTTGTTTGAAACTGTCATAATCAATCTTACTCCTTGCCCCCTCTGACCTTCGATTTCAAAGGGGATTCTTTTAGTTCATTGTTTACATTGTGCCACCAACGCGCTCAAAGGTCAAGTGTTGTGAAAAAATATTTTTACAAAATCAGGCCCCCCAGGCAATCCCCCACTTTCAGGCAGTGACCATTCAGGAAGGCGCGTCCATCCATCCGGCGTCCGCCATCCGGTTGTACAACCGTAAGCTTCAAACACCCATTCCCCGTGGCCACCGCAACTCCGTCTGTACTGGAAGCACAAATCATGCCCGGTTTCGTATCTAGGCCCTTTAAACTGCAGCATCTGTCGATTTCGGCAGTCAGCACCTTGAGTCTGCCGGTTGACTGGTTTTTAACGGCCTCTTCCGGCAGAAAGGTGTATGTTCCCGGCCAGGGATGATAGGCGCGGATTTTGCGCTCGATCACGGCGGCGGGCTTCTGCCAGTCGATCAATCCCTGCTCCTTCTTTATCTTGGGGGCGTAGGTGGCCTGAGTGTGATCCTGCGGGCGGGACTTCAACTCTCCGCGTTCCAGCATTCGCAAAGCCTTGACCATGGCCACCGCCCCCAGGATGGCAAGCCGCTCCATATAACTTTCACCGGTATCATCACAGTAGATCGGCTCTTCCGCCTGCAGCAGAATGTCGCCGGTGTCCATTCCCTTATCCATTTTCATGACAGTCACACCGGAGACCGCCGCGCCGCTAGCGATCGCAGCCTGGACCGGCGCGGCGCCGCGATATTTAGGCAGCAGCGAAAAATGTCCGTTAACGCAGCCGTACGGTGGCATCTCCAGCAGGCGGGTGCCGAGCATCTGTCCGAACGCCACCACCACAATCACCTCCGGTCTGAGGGACTCGATCTGATCAAGAACTCCGGGCACATTGACCCGCTCGGGGGTGATAATCGGCTTCACTCCCTGCTCTGCGGCAAAAGCCTTGCAGCTGCAGGGGGTCAGCAACCGCCGCCGACCTGCGGGACGATCGGGCTGCGTAACCACACCGACCACCTCCAGCGGCGGCGAACGCAGCAGATTTTTGAGTGTCACCGACGCCGCCGGCGACGATCCCATGAAAACAACTCTCATACAATTTCACCTGTCAATCGTTTAAAAATTCTTTCAGTCTCATATCTGAATGGTGCCGCACCTCATCATAGAGGTTATTGCCATGGCAATCGATACCGACAACCATATCCAGCCCCTTAACATCCAGTTTCCACATTGCCTCCGTTGCTCCGAACTCCTTCAGAAACCAGACGTTCTCCACCGTTCGAACACCGCGGGCCTGCAGGGCAGCGGCCCCGCCGGCCGCCTGCAGATAAACACATCCGTAACGTTTGCAGGCCGCACAGGTAGCCGCTCCCATGCCGCCTTTGCCGATAATAACCCGCACTCCGAAATTCTCTATAATTCCGGCCATATACGGTTCTTCGCGAATTGATGTGGTCGGGCCGGCCGCTTTGATCAGCCACTTGCCGGAATCGCGGACAACCACCGGCCCGCAGTGATAGATTGCGCTCGCCTGCATATCTTCCGGAGGCTGTCCTCCTTCGGCAAGAAACTTATGCAAGCGGTCACGGCCGGTAAAGACACTCCCGGAGAGGCGGACAAGGTCACCCGCCCTGAGCTCTTTAATCTGCCTCAGCGTAAAAGGATATTTAATGGTTTTCTTCATTTATCAGCTATCCGCACAGCGTGACGTCGACAGGCCCAGCACATGTAGGCCACGGTCACAAAATATGAGGCCGGCAGCCGCGTATGTGCGGTGATTTTGACCCCCAGCAGGGTTGTCCGACCTCCCATGCCCATTGCGCCGATACCCAGTTCATCGGCATCTTTAAGGATCTTACGCTCAAGTGCCGCAAGCTCTGGTACGGATGACTCGTCGTCGAGTGGACGAAGCAGCTGCTCCTTGGCAGCCTTATAACCACCGGCGCGATCGCAGCCGATGCACACTCCCAGCACACCGGGAGCGCAACCATAACCCTGAGCCTTATGCACAGCACTCAGAAGACATCTGCGCACTCCTTCGAGATCGCGTCCGGCACGCAAAGTTTCGTCCGGCAATGCAAACTGGCAACTAACATTCTCACACCCGCCGCCTTTTTGCAGCAGATGCACAGTAACCTCGCGAGCTTCGTGATATCGGAAAATACAGACCGGAGCGTCACCCTCCACCACATTTGAGTCAATCGAACTGCCGCTCAGAGCGTCAATCGTATTATTGCGCAGCAGCCCTCGCGCAGTGGCGCATCTGACCGCTTCGCAGGCCGCTGACTCCAACCGCACGCAGTCGGCACCGGCGGGCACGCTGAAATAAAATGTCAGCGTGCCGGTATCCTGACACATCGGCACAGAGTCACGTCGCGCAATCTCCACATTCGTGATAATCGCATCCAGCATCAGAGCGGCGCGGGAATCATCAATTTCAGCGGCGCGGGCCCGCCGCAGACCGTGTTCGACATCCGGCGGCAGATCGCTGGTTGTTCTGCGTATCAGCTCTATAAGTATCTCAACCAGGTTCATCAGGCAATCTTAAACCCTTCCGGGGGTTAGTCGCTATAATTTTAGTTTCTGTCGTAAAAAACAAGAATTTACGCTAGGGGTCGTAGCTAAATATTTGTACATTTGTGCAAGAATGGCGCACTTATTGTTCAAAAATATCAAAACAAATGTCAAATATCTTAACTACGACCCCGCTTGGTTCCGGCTACGCTGGGTTAGTACCGTTTAAAACCACAGTACCAGGATCACTTCTGCCCAATGTTTGAGTACCGCCAAATTAATTGATTTATTCATTTTGATCTCCTTCTGTCTGATGCTCTCCATAAAGAGAAAGGTCTCGAATCGCCATGGCTGCTCGGAATGGCGATGCCGGTTCCCACCCTATGTTGAAACTGATAATCGTATAGCCGGCAAGCTCGGGCGGCGTCTGCATAAAATCCTTATGACGTTCCTGAATCGCAAGAACCGCCTTACGCGCCGCATCAAGAACGTCCATAGTGATCGCAGTTTCCCTGCCTGCGAACAACTCACTTACTTTCATCTCATAATCCGGACCATGTATATTTTTATCGCTGAGTAAATAAGCGAAAGTCTTCCGTCCGTCACGTTCGATATGATCCTGCTCACGACTCGCACGGGTTTGGAGATAGTCGTTATTATAAACGCGGCATCCCAACCAGAAAAAGCGACCATAAGCGGGGTCAGCAGGATTGCGGCAATAGACCCGGAACCAGAACTGAAACGGCACCCTGTTGTAGTGAGGGCGCCGATTTTCGGGAGAGTCAACAGTATAAGATTCACGGAGGTCGCTCGCATCAACGAGGCGCAAACTCATCGACAATTTCAAAGAAGCCAGATTATTGAGTTCAGGAAATGTGCAATCGTCCGGTGTCGTGTCGGCCAGCTCGGCACCGCCATACCTGCGGATGTTGTCGCGATCCGGATAAAACGAGTGGGAGAGCAACAGATGTGGACGGATTTTAGCCATCCGTTCATAGTTTATCTTGAGGTGGTTGTAAACGGCCAGAGAATCAACACACAACTGTAGTTCCGTCCGGTCACTTTCATCAACGAAAAGACGCAATTGTTGAAAAGAATTTTTCCACACCGCCTCATTACTGCCAGACTTCTGACGATGGGCATCCGTCAGACTCTCGATACAATGCCATTGCACCACAGTCCAGAAGGGCTCGCCGGATGTCGTCGGACGCCAAGGAGCAAGCCGACCAAATGCGGATAGAGGTATTTCATGCTTAATAGCTGGCGGAGTCACATAAAAACCGCGCAAAAACGCATCAACAGGAAAATATTCTGTGCCGATCTGCTTGGTCGAACCCGCGACAGCTCCAAATAAACAAAAAACAAACCCCGTTAAGACCCCGCGCCGCGCCCACAACAGCAGGAACGTTCGACTAATACACTTGTTTAAATCAGCAACTTTCACAGCTAAATCTTTCATATTGTAAGATATTATTATATGTGAGATGAGACAAAATGGCAACACAAAAACAGGCTTCACCATTCATGAGAGTTGGCCACTCCTGCTTAAGTTTAACGAGGCTGAATCCGGTTCACTTTCGTTACGGCTCACGACTTTGATCCACAGAGCTTCAACGGTTTCGTTACCTGCGCCGTCGTCTGCTTCACTACATGTTCGATTTAACTTACAATTCGCCGCGTTGCGTCAAAATACTACACTGGATTTAACAATGATTATCTGTTAATGTACAGGCGTTAATTTAAACAAAGGTTTTGTAATAATGAAAAAAATGTTTAGATGCGGTGCTATTCTATTGCTCGCAATCGTCACCTCCCAAACACTGGCCTTCAATCCGCCGGTTGATTCTAAAAACGGACTTTCCATGGAAATCATCGGTGTCGCAGAGAATGAATCGGTCTTGGAACCGCTGGAATTCACCGTCAGGCTGTCTAACCAAAGCGCATCGGATGTCAGCGGCATTGTCCGGGTCTGGCTTAATGACGATTGGCAGATCACGGTTCCGGCAGAACATAATGTGAATCTGACGGACGGAGCTAGTGTCGTCCTTGAATTCAGTGCCCTGGCTGGCGAACGCGTACTGAACGCGCTTTATCCCGTTCATGCGTTTTTCAGGACCGAGTGTGGCAAAACCGAGTTGCACCCCATCGCAATCTTTAAGAGTGTGGATGCCCAACGGGAAAAAAGCATTGAAGCGCAGACACTGAAGATACTGCCGGGCATTCAGCGGCTGGATCAACGCGAATTGATCCAAATGGTAACCGTGACCCATAAAAACGCGGTTCGCAGACTGGGTTGCGGTTTCACTGGTAGCGATCCGATAAGTAAAGCATCCCTCGAATTCATTAACCAGACGCGCAACGGCATCAGTCGGCGCAGCATCAATTTTCATCCACCGTACAAAGGCGGGCCGGGCGATGTATGGTTCGACTATCAGGTTGAATTGCCGGCGGAAACCCCTGCCCGGCTGAACTTCCACACCGCCGTGCGCGACACCTCTCCGCACGAAGGCAAATCTGACGGCGTCGAGTTTAAAGTCATCGTGATAGACCGCTCAGGGCAGGCAAAAGAGGAGTTTGACCGTTTCAGCGCCGCCCGGGTATGGGAGGCGGGCACTGTTGATCTGTCAGCTTATGCGGGGCAGAAGATAACTCTGCGACTTTGGGGCGGCCCCGGTCCTCACAACAACACCTCATGCGACAGTGCCTACTGGGGTGATCCTACACTCATCTGCGGCTCATACGAAACCGCACTGCCGACCGCTGAGAATTGGCGTAGCCGGGAGACACTGGCTCTGCAGGAAGCTGAACTGGCACTCTCCGGTGATACCGGAGCCGCACACGGTCGTTTCATTCTCGATGTGCGCGGCGAAAAATTCGGTGTTGCACTGCTACCCGGCGAGCAGGGGCTGACCGACGCTGTAATCGCCTTCACCGACGGCAGCAAATCGCTGCTCTACCGCGGCTTTCAAATAGATGTTGACGACGCCCCTGTCGGAGCTGTAGAAATGGGGGTTCCCGTAACCGCAGTCGATTACAGGAGTTGGTTCGGCAAGCTCTACGCAACGCACCACATTGCCACCCAAAGAGGAATCGTCAAGGCGCGGGCGGTTGTTTATGTTGATGACGCTGCTCTACGTATAGACTGGAACATGCCCTCTCCCAAGCGTGACAGACGCGGAGAACCACGCTTCACCCGGCTGGCCATCGGTCCCTCAAGCGCAGTGCTCAAACGTGTTTACGCCGGTTTCGGTAATGTGATTGAATACCCTGATTCATTCATGATGTACGGCAACGGCTTTGTTCTCTCCACACGGCATGTCGGGGCGGATTATGAGAACGGGTTGAGTCTGCTGCAGGCCTCGACGGTCTTTCCTGATCAGGCGGTTTACAACAAAGACTCCGGCTGCTTCGCGCTGGAAACTCCGCATGACACCGGCTTTTACTTCATCCCTTCAGCCGCAGGGGCATTCGCAGCCGCACGCGCCTACCGCGATATATGCGGTTTCAAACGCAGCCCCGGCTGGAAACGTACCGCCGGCAGAATGTGCCTCGACCAATGGGGCGGGGACTACGCCGAGGCCGCCGCTGATCTGCGGCTGGCAGACAAGTACGGACTGAACAATTCGATCTTTGTCAAACATGCCTGGCAGCGCTGGGGCTATGACTACCGTCTGCCGGAAATTTATCCACCGCGTGGCAGCTTCGATGACTTCCGGGCTATGCGCAAAGCCGCCGCTGATGCAGGCATCATCTTCGCACCGCATGACAACTATATCGACTTCTACCCCGATGCAGCTGATTACAGCTACGATCATATCATCTTCAACGCCGACGGCACACCGCAGAAAGCCTGGTTCAACAAGGGACGCAAAGCACAGAGCTACCGCTGGCTGCCACACGCCTTCCAACCCTGGATGAAGGATAACATGCGCCGTATACGCGACGGTTTTCATCCTGACGGATTGTTCATTGATGTTTTCACCGCCATGCCGCCACGTGACTATTACGATCGTGAAGGAAATTATTACACCCGCACACACACCGCTGAGCTGTGGGGAGATGCCTTCAACACCTGTCGCCGCATTCTTAAACGCGGTGCCCCCATGATCAGCGAAGCCGGCCACGACGCACTGATCGGCGCGATCGATGCCGTCCAGTCGGACCATCGTCACGCCGTACGCTACATCAACCACAATAAATTCAAGGCTGCGGTACGCACACCCTGGCACGATATGGCCACTCATGGACGCATGGTGCTGCTGGCTGGCGGGCTGGGATCACGCTACGGTGATATGGACGGCGATAAACATGCGCCGCCGCAGCGTAATTACGCCAGCGACGACTACCTCTCCAACACCATCATCGGCGGACGCAATCCGATGTGCCAGGGACCGTTCTCACGCAATGCCGTGATGACCTACTGGCTGCTGCATGATATCTGCAACGAACTGGCGCATCAGGAGTTTGAACATCATGAGTTCGGCGACACGATCATGCGTCAGCACACCCGCTTCAGCGAACAGGGCCGGGTCTGGAGCAACCGCGGCGGACAACCCTGGAATCTGCCGAACGGATTGATACTGCCGGAATACGGATTTTATGCGGAAAGCGAACGAACAACCGCCGGCATAGTTGAGCTCGACGGGCAACGCGCCGCATTCGCCAAAAGCCCGCGTGCCGTCTTTGTGGACGCACGACCGATCTTCGATGATCCGAACAGAGCCAAAGTTGCCGCCGATGTAACCGGCGGCGAGTATCTGGGTGACGGACGCTTCGCTTTCACTGTGAAATGGAAAGTCATAGAACCCGACATACCGCAATGCAAAACATTTCTGCATATCGACCACGCCGGCAACGAACTCGACAAAGGCGACAACATAGCCTTTCAATCGAAATTGAGTTTTCCGCTGGAAAAATTGAATGAACACTCAGAATTCACAACAACGTCCACATTCCGGGTGCCTGAAAACATGCCGACGGGTGATTATGCTATCCGTTTCGGGCTCCACAACCCGGAACGTATCAGAATCATGGGGAACTCAACAGCCAACAACAGGATAAGAGGCGGTATAATCACCGTTGCTAAAAAGGATAAAGCATTCACAGATGGCTCATGGCAGGCCGAAGTACATGCGATGAAGGACACCACACTGCGGCAGCGCAACCTCGACGGGCGGGTACTCAACTTCGGAGCAGTCAAAACCGACGGAGCCTTCAGGATTATGTTCCAAAGCGCAAACCGCTGGCTGCTGATTCCTCTGCCGCACTCGCTGGCTTTCAGCGCGGAGCTGGATTTGGATAAATTCGAATCTGACGCCGCCAGTGTCAAATCAATACAAGCCGTTGAAGCACCCGAAGAGGGCGACGCTTCAGTCAGCTGGCGGCAATCCGGTCGTATCGTCTCTCTGCAAGCCAAAGGAGATGCCTTTGCCTACGCAATCGAATTCAATCGCTGAAACGAGTGCTGATTGCAATTCAAATGCATGGCGCCTAAACCAGCGCAGCCGGAACCAGGCGGGGTCGCAATTTCTTGTTTTTTTACGACAGAAACTAAAATTACAACGACTGGCAGGTTCGAACCGGGACTGCGCCCGGATCGAATAGCTCCGCTTCGCGGCGCAGCAGACCTGCTAAGCTTCGCGACTCCATATGCGGGATTGCTAAGAACCAATTCCGCTTTACGGGATTTTACCCTTCGAAAAAGGGCCTATTTGAGGAAGTGATCATACCAGCGCTGCTCCTGGATATTGAGCGGCTGATCGCTGATCCCTTTAGGCTGAAGGGTATTGCACCATTTTTTTAAAGCATTCTTCAATTCCTGCGCTTTTTCCGGGTGCTGCCCCAGCAGGTTACGATGCTCATGCTTATCACTCTCCAGATCAAAGAGCCACTCGCGCCCGTCGCCGATCTTGATATATTTCCACTTGCCGCGACGGATGGCGCTCTGATTCCAGAAGCGCCAATGCAGAGTTCGTTCACCACTCTGTGCACCGGTCAGCCGCGGTACGATATCTTCACCGTCAAGTTCCGCCGGCACCGCTTGACCGACCGCCGCCATGATTGTGGCGGCCACATCCAGCGAGATCACCGGCTCGTTATACACGCTGCCCCGAGGCAGCACCGCCGGCCAGCTGACCAGATAGGGTACACGTATGCCGCCCTCGATCAAAGTGCCCTTTTCTCCGCTCCAGGGGTCGTTTCGCGACCCATCCCAGGAGCTCTGAGTGCTTTTAACCGGTGCATCCACCATCGTAAGTTTGAGCGGAGCACCGTTATCTCCCAGAAAAAAGATCAGGGTGTTCTCAAGCACTCCCCTTCTACGCAGAGCGGCTCGTATCCTGCCCACGCCGTCATCGATCGCCGAAACCATTGCCAGACCGTATCTGCGGCGCACCGGCATATCACCGGGAAAGCGGCTGAGATATTTCTCGGTGGCATCCAGGGGAACGTGCGGTCCGAAGTAACCCAGATAAAGAAAGAAGGGATTCTGATGGTTGCGTTCAATGAAAGCCAGCGCGGCATCGGTCTGAATGTCCAGGCGGTAATCCTTGACTTCAATCCACTCACCATCCTGCTTCAAAGCTTTGCCGTCCAGTCCGTAGTTAGCCCAGTATTTAGTCAGTTCCCCTTTGAAAAACTGATCGAAGCCCTGATTCTGCGGATAGAACCGCTTCATCATCTCAAAGTTGACCCGAGCCAGCTTGCGTCCCCGCTTGGTTTTATAAGTAGGCACATTGTTGGCCTGAGCCCAGCTGAGACTGGTTGGATTCAGTTCCACGTGCCACTTGCCGACCATACCGGTGATATAACCGACCTTTTTAAGACGTTCGGCGATTGTAATCTCCTCCAGCGGCAGAGGTCCCTCCTGGTTGTTGTCAAAGCCGAACTTCTGCTGATGACGTCCGCTCAGAATGCCGGCACGCGAGGGTGAACACTGCGGAGCAGTCACATAACCGGCTTTACAGAGCACCCCGTTTTTTGCCATGTCGTCCAGATGAGGTGTCTTGACATCCTTTAAAATACCCTGTACTCCCAGATCAGCATACCCATGATCATCTGTCACAATCACAACTATATTCGGTCTGGGGGCCGCCGACGCTGTCAACGTCCCTAAGGTCAGCAAGATTGTGGAAAGTAATCTCTTCATCTTTATTCTCCTCGTTTTAACTTCATTTAATTAATCCGCCGTTTGGTCGAACGCGGATCTCCATTATCGCCGCTGGCCAGCATCCAAGCCTTGAGTACCTTGCTGAGCAGTTGGCGCTGGGTCTTAAACTGCGGATCATCAATAATATTACGCATCTCATACGGGTCATCGTTCAGATCGTACAACTCCTCCCGGGGACGAAAAAAGGCAGAATGCAGCAGCGCATACTGCTCAGGAAACTCGGCTTTATGACGGATAATCTCGGCAAAGGCATTGTTCTGCCACCGCTCTCCCGGCGTTGCATCCCACGGCATCCAGGCCAGCCCCTTGGGTTTCTCCGCAAACTCTTTGTCGTTCACAAAACGCTCAATTGGATAAGCAGGCACAATCTCATGACGTAGATTGAGAATGTAACGGAAACGTCCGTCGGTTACACTGCGGGTAGGATAATATTCAGCCGCTCCGGGACCATGCGCATTATGCTCTGAAAAAATATACCTGCGCTCCCTGCCACGCGGCTTCCCTGAAAGCAGCGTGCGCAGAGAACGGCCCTGCACCGACTCAGGTACCGCTACGCCGGCCCACTCCAGAATGGTCGGCATAATATCGATATGTGAAACAAGCTGATCGCTAACCATACCCGGACGGATTTCCGGACCGGTGAATGACAGCGGCACATGTACCCCCCATTCATAGGTGGTGGCCTTGGCTCGATGATAGCAGAATCCCTGATCGCTGGTATAGATGACATAGGTGGAATCGGCACGTCCGGCCCGCTCCAGTTCATCAAGTACTGCACCGATCACTGCGTCGGCATGCTGCACCGTGGTCAGATACTCCGCATAATCCCTGCGTGTCAGCGCGGTGTCCGGCCAGCAGGGCGGCACCCGCACAGCGGCGGGTTCAACCTCGGGCAGACCGCACTGTTCTATGTGCTTGCGAAACGGACGATGTGTGTTGTCCACATTGACCTGTATAAAAAAGGGCTTATCGGAACACATTTCCAAAAACTCGCCGACCGCCGCAGCCTGAGATTGCGGGGTAAGGTCGGTTGCTTTTCGGAAATCGAAGGGAAACTTCCAGGGCGGACTGAGATGGAACTTAGCGGTAATGCCGGTAAGATATCCATTGGCCTTGAGAATTTCCGGCAGTGTGCTGATGTCTTCATGCACACCCACCTGATCGACACGCTTCGACTGACGGGTGAACTCACTGGCCGACATGCCGACACCGGGCCCGATCGTATTACGCCAATGGCCATTTGAACTTGGAAACATACCGGTGAGAATTGATCCGCGACAGGGCGCGCATGATGCCGCAGTTGAATACGCCTTGCGGAAAAAGGCACCGCGGGCGGCCAGAGCATCGATGCGGGGCGTCTTCAAACCCGGCTCATCGAGCATCCCGAGATGGTAGGACTGGTCGTCTGTGAGCAGCAGTAAAAAACCAGGTTCTGCGGCGCCAGCCTGAAATACAAACAAGACAATAAACACCATCCGGCAAAATCTCTTTCCCTCCATGACTCACTCTCCCGATCAGATCATTATTTTTCACTCTCCCGGCACGTACAGCCGGTTTGCAGCCGGATACTCCCCTGTTCACCTCTATACGC
>JAGYOL010000180.1 GCA_018399555.1 Kiritimatiellia bacterium
GAACGGTGAACAACACTGTCCGTTGACGGGTTGAAATTAAATCACTACCATCCCATAGATTCAGTAGATTATTTTCGCGCAGAGACGCAGAGACGCTGTGTTATAAGTGCTTCATGAACAACATATTAATAAAATATAGAGAATCTCTCTGCGTCTCTGCGCCTCCGCACGAGAACCTATTTGATCTGTTCAGTCATCCCATTGGTTTCGATTGTCCAAAGGTTGTCGCATTTAATATTACAATTTGCGCTCAAGCATTCCCGCATTTTGTTATTCACCTGGAATACACAAAATGTTAACATCAGCGCATAAGTTTCAACCTAAGTCTTGCATATCGTTTACAGGAGCCTTTATGTTCTATCAGGATGCCGCCCATGATGACAATACACCGGTTCACCCGGTCAGTGCCCCCGACTACATGCCCGTGGATCAGATGCGCGCACTGCAGCTGCACCGTCTGCAAGGAATGGTCAGACAGGTTTACGAAAATGTGTCTCTGACACGCAAACGTATGGATGAACGGGGAGTCAGGCCCGAGCACATCAAATCGCTCAGGGACATCGCCCTGTTGCCTTTTTCGGTCAAGGACGATCTGCGGGACGAATATCCCTTCGGCCTTTTCGCCAGCCCGATGAACGACATTGTCCGTTTTCACTGCTCGAGCGGCACAACCGGCAAGCCGATTGTGATCGGCAGCACAAAAAACGATATCATCCTCTGGCAGCAGGTCTGTATGCGGGCACTGGCTATGTGCGGAGTACGCAGCTCCGATATTATGCAGGTCACATACGGCTACGGCCTTTTCACCGGCGGTCTGGGAATGCACTACGGCGGCGAGGGTCTCGGCTGCGCGGTATTGCCGATATCCGGCGGCAACACCGATCGTCAGTTGATGATGATGCGCGACATGGGTGTGACCGTGATGGCCTGTACCCCCAGCTACTTCCTGCATCTGATCGATGAGGGGCATAAACGCGGCATTGATTTCAGAACCGACACCAAACTCCGGCACGGTATTTTCGGGGCTGAGCCGTGGACCGAAGAGATGCGTGTCAAGATTGAACAGAGCAGCGGCATTACCGCCCACGATATCTACGGTCTGACCGAAATATGCGGCCCCGGCGTAGCCAACGACTGTCAGTATCACAACGGGCTGCACATCTTTGAAGATCACTTCTATCCTGAAATCATCGACCCCGCAACACTCGAACCGTTGCCGGACGGAGAGTCCGGCGAGCTGGTTTTCACAACCCTCACACGTACCGGCACCCCTATGCTGCGCTACCGAACACGCGACATCTCGCGCATCAACACCAAACCGTGCGAGTGCGGACGCACCATCAGAACCTTCGAACGGGTCAAAGCCCGCAGTGACGATATGCTGATCATCCGCGGCGTGAATGTCTTCCCGTCACAAATTGAAACTGGTCTTCTCAAAGTGGAACGTGTGCTACCGCATTATATGATTGTGATCTCCCGCGAGGGCGATCTCGACCGGCTTGAAGTGCAGGTCGAAGTTACCAGTGAGACCCTCAGCGATGACATCAAATCGCTTGAAAAACTCAAAGCGGATATCGCGCAGTCAATCAGGCATATCATCAATATCTCGGCGGTGATAACCCTGGTGGAACCCAACACCCTGCCGCGCAGCGAAGGTAAACTTTGCCGCGTAAAAGATTTAAGATAGTTTAAACACAGAGGCACAGAAACGCGGAGGTGGTTGCAGAGTTTTTTGACAGGATAACAGGATTAACTTGATAAAATTCTTCCCTGCGATCTCTGCGCCTCTGCGAGGAATACCTGATACAATATTCCTATTAGTGTGTTTTTTGTGGCTATGCATTTAAAGGAGAACAAAAAATGAAAATTCATCAGATATCGCTGTTTCTGGAGAACAAGCCCGGTCATTTGAACGCGATCTGCCGCACCCTGGCGCAGAACGACATCAATATTGTGACCCTCTCACTGGCCGACACTCAGCAATTCGGTATTGTACGCCTGATTGTAGAGGAGTGGGAGAAGGCGCGTGATGCCCTTGAAAAATCGGGCTATGTGGTCAATGTCCGCGAAGTTGTGGCTGCAACGGTCGCCGACCGTCCGGGCGGTATGGCCGAGCTGCTCGACTCGATCGATAAATCCGGTGTCAACATCGAGTACATGTACGCTTTCACATCCAAGCACGGCTCCGAAGCTGTGTTGGTATTTCGTTTTGACGAACCCGACCGCGCAATCGAAGCACTCAAAGCCTCGGGGCGCAATGTGCTCGACGCCCCCTCGCTTTTCGCCAAATAGCACTCTCGCCCAACGAAAAGACCTGTGTCGAATGGCGCACACTGGCGCACTCCGACCAAGAATTATGATCATGAATACATTACCTATCATCGAAAATAACATCTGGCAGCCTGAATTTGAGTGTATGCGGCGCGACGACCTTGAAGCACTTCAGTTGCAACGTCTGAAAAAGGCTGTCCAACGAGCTTCCGCCCTGCCCTTCTACCAGGAAAAACTGCCAGCGGAAAAGCTGACTGCCGACAGCATCCGGTCTCTCGATGATCTGCGACGTCTGCCGATGACGACCAAAGCCGATCTGCGCGACAACTATCCGCTGGGGTTCATGGGTGTTACGCGTAACGAGATAGCCCGCTATCAGGGCACCAGCGGCACAACCGGCAAACCGACCTGGGTAGCCTACACCCAGCAGGATGTCGTCAACTGGAGCAACCTCTGCGCCCGCTTTCTGGTTGCCGGAGGACTCAAACGGGAACACACTGTGCAACTTTCCTTCGGTTTCGGCCTGTTCACCGGCGGATTCGGTCTGCACTTCGGCATCGAGCAGGTGGGCGCGGCGATCATTCCCATCTCCAGCGGCAATTCCGAACGCCAGCTGATGTGTATGCTCGATCTGCAACCCGAGATTCTGATCTGTACCCCCTCATACGCACTGAAGCTGATGGATACTCTCGGGCAGGGTGATATTGACCGATCGAAGCTCAATCTCAAACACGCCTTTTTCGGCGGTGAACCATGGACTGAGAACATGCGTACGCGCATTGAAGAGGGGATGGGTATCCGCTGCTGGAACAACTACGGCCTGGCCGAGATACAAGGTCCTGGTGTCAGCGGCGAGTGCGCTTATCGCAACGGAATGCACTTTCAGGAAGATCAGTTTATCTTTGAGGTTGTCGATCCGCAGACACTCGAACCACTGCCGGATGGCGAACGCGGCGAGATTGTTATCACACCGCTAGTCAGAGAGGGTTTCCCGCTGCTGCGTTACCGTACCCGCGACATCGGTTTTATTTATAACGACGGCGAGTGTCCCTGCGGACGCACCAGCCGCCGTATGAGCCGCATACTGGGACGTACAGATGACATGCTGATCATACGCGGTGTTAACGTTTTCCCGTCACAGATCGAGACCGCCCTGCTGAAAATCGACTCCCTCGCACCGCATTACATGATCGAAGTCAGCCGTCCCGAAGCAATGGACGAGGTGACGGTGCACATTGAGATGCGTCCTGAGATGTTTTCTGACAGCATGATTGAGATGCAGAATATCCGGCGTGAGATATCCGGCGCGATCGCGCAGGTGACCGGGTTGCACATAAAAGTCAATCTGGTTTCACCCAATACGCTCGAACGTTTCGAAGGCAAAGCCCGGCGGGTTATCGATCACCGCAAGCTGGTGGATTGAATTGAAGCTGTCTGCGGTCCTTACCTGTGTGTTACACGTCCGCTACTGATGGCTTTGCGCAATGCAGATGCAAAAAATATTCCTGACCGTGACCGGGAAACTCTGGCATATTACCCTGAAACGCGTAGGGGTCAAATCCAAAAATAGAAAATAGCGCTTATTACAGTTAAACGTCGCCAGCGTACCGTCCCTTACAACTCAACTGAATGAAAAAAATCAGCAATCAGCATTCAGCCCTTCAGCCTCTCCCCGAACAGAAGCGCATTGTTGCCAAGGTTGACGAACTGATGAAATCGTGCGACGATCTGGAAACGCTGCTCAAACACGAATCCGCAACTGCCGCCCGGTTTGCTGCTGCGGTAGCGAAGGGTGGGTGAACGATTGATTCATTCGCTAATCAGTTATTGCTCTAAGGCTCAGCTGATATGGATTTTTTATATTCCTTAAGCAGCGCATCAATATTTGTTGGAGGGATAAACACGGGCGGTACTGGCAGGCGTAGTGTAACACTGGTAACAAACTCTCTGAAATACGGCAAAACATGAGTCAGGACATAGCCGTTAGTGAATTCATCCCAGGACATGCGAGCATCCTCATCACGCTTATATCCGACAGAATATGTAGCGGTAAAACTAAACGCAGGTTTTTCAACATCTTTCATCAAATCAAAGGAAACCAGAACCTTCAATTTTCCATCGACAACATTACGTTTAATTGAAGTAACTGCCAGACCATATTCTACACCAGCAGAGGAATCAATCATGTTAACATGACTGCTTACCAAATTAACGAAGTCAAACCTGATGCCTGAATTCTTCTTATCATTCATAATTAAGCCGCCATAGAGTAATCGATGCCATCAGTGTCTTGTAACACATCAATGTTTTTTGCTGTTCCAGAAATGGGAGAAACAGCATCGTGAATAACCACAGGCATCACGTGTTCAAACTCCGAATCAAAACCATCCTCAGAAGCAAAAACAATTTCAACACTTTGAGAAGTATGGACTGGTTCAAGCATGCTGTTTTCTAATAACAACAAGTGAATCTCTGGAAAGTGAATTGCTGTTTCTTCCCGAGTATAGAATATGGGAGTCAAATCTACGCCCGATTCCATCCCTAATTCGTCGTTGATGTCAAAAATAAAATCATAGGCGTCATTAAATGATTTTGCATTCAGTCCGTAACAGGAAATTTCATATTCTCGTCCAATTGAACTATGCTTTTCTATTGCAACATGGATACCGGCAAAACGTGATTCAATTTTCTTTATGATTTCGGAAAACTTATTCATTTCATTCCTCTACTTCTATCAGCTTTTCAAAAAGTTGACCAGCTTGCGTGATCTCATATGACCTTAGATCATTTCGTGTTACATCTGCACACTTGTAATCGGCTTTTAGCCTCAACCCCCTAAATATTGTGAAAACTCTAACTTGGATTGATTCATTTAAGACTT
>JAGYOL010000181.1 GCA_018399555.1 Kiritimatiellia bacterium
CTCGCGTTTTTTGGAGGGCCGCCCTTTCAGCAGACGTTCACGTTCACTCAGCATAGCCGAATAGGGCCTATAGATTTTTTCATCGGCCTCACCGCACAGACTCTCAAGCACCTTCTGTTTGAAGTTGAGACTCTGAAACACCGACATAAGATTGTCACGCGCCTTTTCCAGAGTTTTGAGCCGACGACGATACTTGGCCTTATCCTTGCCGTTCTCTGTCTCTTTAACGCCCGCATAAGCCTTCAATATCTTATCCTGCGCGTTGTTTAAATCCTTCTTGATTTTGCCGATACCTTCCATATAGGCGTCACGGCTGTCGGCAAATTTATCGGTGACAACACGATCAAAACGTTCGATTCCGGTTTCCAGCCGATCGATCAGCTCAAGATAGAGCCGGGGGGCAAAGCCGAAAACATTGAAAAGATCACGCTCTTTGCTCTCCGCCTTTTCTATGCGTTTACAAATCTCAACCTCCTGCTCACGAGAGAGCAGCGGTACCTGTCCCATCTGATGCAGATACATGCGGATCGGATCATCAAAGAAATCCATGCGTGTGCTGCGGCTGCGCTTGTCGTTCTGGGCATGTTCCTCCTTGAATCGCTCAACTTCAGACTCATCGATAATCTCTATTTCCATGCCGCGCAGAATTACCAGGCAGGATTCAATATCGGTATCCTTGACTATTGAGCTGGGAAGTTCCTTGTTGATATCGTCGTAGGTTAAATAGCCCCCCTGCGCCTCGGCCAGCTTTATCAGGGTTTTAATCCGCTCACGGCGCTCCTCGCGCTCAGACTGAGCCGCAGCCCGCTCCTCCTCCATCGTCAGGCCGGAAGCGTATTCAAGCGTGTAGCCGTCATCCTGAATCTCATCAAAGGTGATATCATCCCGACGTCCGGTGTTGAGCTGCACGCCGCTGCCCACAAAGTGATGATCGATATTATCGTCGATCAGATGATTATCGATCTCATCTTCATCTTCTTCTTCCCCTTCAATGACACCATCTAAAACAACATCAACGTCATCTTCCGCAATCACATCATCCACCGGAATGGCCACGAGCTCTTCATCCGACTCCAGAACAACCCCGTCCGACTCAAGATCCTGATCTAACACCTCCGCATCGGCATTCAACTCATCAGCAACCGCCTCATCATCATCGGATTTAATCTTTTTTTTCTTGGCAGAGCTCTTTTTTGCACTCTTCTTTGTTGCCTTTTTTTCAGCCTTTTCTGGTTTCACAACCGGCGCCGTTTTTGTCTGTCTGGTCGATTTAGCAGCACGCTTTGCCATTATTTACACCTCTGGAAAACTTCTTCAGATTCATTCGCCAATGCCCGAACCGGCTGCCGCCGGGCCGGGCAAATTGACCTAAAAAGTATACACCTCACCCATTATAGGTAATGGAAGCGGCAAGTTTAGGATATCTCTTCGTAAAAGTCAATTGAAAATCGCATCGCTGCGGGCAGCCTCCACCCTGCGGTTAACTGCTGACACACTTTAGTCGATATCCTGATCACGGAAGAAATGGACGGTTATCGCTAATAATTTGACTGATTTAATTCTTTCAGTTGCAAACATTACAAAAATTTAATATTTTATTGAGGTCTTTTGTGAGATGGTCAGTAATTTATGAAGCCGTTTAGTGCAGTATTAGTAACTTTTTTGAGTGAGATGTCGATGAACAAGTTGTATCGTTACCTCAATCCTACAGTCATCCGTTCCATCTTTTATACAGTCGTGCTTGCTACACTGGCCACAACTGTGATGGTTCTCTCCGGAGAATCTTTTCGTGAAGACAACACGGTCGAGTGGCTTCAGGTTCTGTTACTTCTGGGTTCGGTTTTCTGTTTCTTCACAGCCGGACGCAGCTGCGGGAAACACCGGGCACTATCCAACACCCTGGCAGCCGGTCTCTTGATAGCCTGCATCCGTGAGTTGGACCGTTTCCTGGAAAACTGTCTGTTTGAACATGCATGGAAAGTCGGCGTGACACTGGTGTGTATATTTGCAGCACTTATCATCTACAGAAACACCCTTGCCATCGCCGAATCCGCGCTGCAGATTATCAATTGCCGCTGTTTCGGTTTACTTCTCGCCGCTTTTATGGTACTCGTATTTTCACGGATTTTCGGACATAATGATTTCTGGCGTAAAGAGGTCGTGGGTGTCAACCATAAGATGGTATTACGCGTGATTGAAGAGGGGATCGAGCTGCTGGCGTACTTCATATTTTTCTGCGGTGCGCTTGAATACCGACTCACACTGCCGGAACTCTCCGATAACCGTTGACCGGCACCAGCCCCGCATGCCCCGGCAACGGGAAATATCATGAACATCCGACTGGACAGATTTAAATAAAAAAAGAGTGATCCAACAGTGATCACTCTCAATAAAATGGCACCCCCACGGGGAGTCGAACCCCGCTTTCCAGGATGAGAACCTGATGTCCTAGCCGATAGACGATGGGGGCTTCCTGAAAAATCAAATTGGTGCATCCGGAGGGACTTGAACCCCCACGCCTCTCGGCATATGAACCTGAATCATACGTGTCTGCCAATTCCACCACGGATGCGATTGGGTTGATATATTGCCAGATTCAGGCCGCAACGTCAACCCCCCTGATCACAATTTTTTTCAGTACTGTTCCGTTCGGCACCGATTATCTTCTTCGCATCCTCAACGGTGTGAATCGTCCCTTCAAGCTGCGCATCGTAGATATTCCTGAGCATTCGCCCCATCGCCGGCCCCGGTTTAAAGCCCCAGGCAATCAGCTCTTTTCCGCCAACCAGCGGAGGTGGCAATACCGGCGCATTGGCAAACTGTTCGCGCTTGTCCACCAGAAAACGCCACCCGGAAAGATCACCATTGCTGCAGAGAGAGTCGAGCCGGTTCAACTCCAGCAGCTGTCCGATATTCTCAATGCCCAGCAGACGACGCAATGTCGATGGCCGCATTTTTTCAGCGTCAATAAAACGCATGTGATTCGCCACCAGCCGGCAGACCGACTCGATCACAGCACGTGGCAGTCTGAGGCGTTTCATGATCTTTTCAGCCAGTTCGGCACCCACTGCCGCATGTCCCATAAAACGCATGCGCCCTTCACCGTCCACCGTATCCGGCTCACGGGTGAATGTGGCAGGTTTGCCGATATCGTGAAAAAGAACTCCCAGTGCCAGCACCGGATCACGCGGAGCTTCAATCACATCAAGCATCATACAGGTGTGAGTCCAGACATCACCCTCCGGATGAAACTGCGGCGGCTGAGCCACTCCGGCAAGTGCTTCCACTTCCGGCAGGAATTCGCGCAGCAACCCGCTTTGCCGCAACAGGTGCAACGCGAAGGATGGCTCAGGCGCTTCACAGAGCACTCGCATGAACTCCCCGGTGATCCGCTCAATGCTGACCTGAGATATCTTCCCGGCCATGACACTGAGCGCCTGCCAGGTTGATTCCTCGATTGTAAAACCCATCACCGTCGCAAACCGGACGGCACGTAGCATGCGCAGATTATCCTCCGCAAAACGCTGACACGCACTCCCTATGGAGCGAATCACTCCCGCCCTGATGTCCGCCACTCCTCCGACATAATCTAAAATCTCTCCGGTAAAAGGATCGCAGAACAAACCGTTCACAGTGAAGTCACGCCGCTGCGCATCTTCACGTGCGGAACATAAACGGATGTTCTCCGGATGCCTTCCGTCCAGATACGCCCCGTCACCCCTGAATGAGGCTACGTCAAACTTAAAGCCCCCCTCCAACACAACAATCACACCGAAGGATTTCCCGACACTCACAGTTCTGCCCGGGAAGAGCTTTTCTACGGTTTCCGGTGCCGCACCGGTCGCTATATCGATATCCCGCAACTCTCTGCCGCACAATGCGTCACGCACACACCCCCCCGCAAAGAGCGCGGAATAGCCGGCTTCAATCAACTGCCGCGCAACCCTCATCCCCGCTGCAATCAGCGGAGCGGCGGATTCATCAAATTTCAATTTCATAATCAAAACACTCTGCTTTCACCACTCTCTTGACATTAAACCCCGTAAAATAATATTATACACAACCGCAAAAAAAGGAGCAAACTGCTATGTACACATCTTCCGACTTGAAAAAAGGGCTGAAAATCGAGATCGACGACGCCCCCTGGGTAATTACCGAATTTGACTTCAGCAAACCGGGCAAGGGTCAGGCCATCTACAACTGCAAACTGAAAAATATGATCACCGGCACCACAATGAGCCGCAGCTTCCGGTCAAACGACAAATTTGACAAACCCGAGCTGATGCAGACCTCTTTACGCTTCTCTTATGAGAATGCCGGTCACTATATCTTCATGAATGACGACTACGAAGAGATTCACGTGGACGCCGATGTCCTGGGCCGGAATAAATATTTTCTGATGGATGACATGGAAGTCAGTGCGCTGATCTATAACGAACGGGTTATCGAAGTGGAACTTCCAAACCTGGTTGAACGCGCTGTGGTCAACTGTGATGTCGGTGCCAAAGGCAATACCGCCGCCGGCAAAGTCATGAAACCGGCCCAGGTAGAGGGCGGTTACGAGCTGCAGGTGCCGCTGTTCGTTAATGAAGGCGACATCATCCGCATCGATACCCGCACCGGCGAATATTCCGACCGAGCCCGCACGTAAATATTATTTTATAACTCTCACAGAGTTACGGAGAACACAGAGATAGCAAGCCTCAACATATACTCTGTACCTCCGTGAAAGATTCGAAATGGTCAATAAACAAACAAGCAGTTGACGGCGGAGAGCACTAATTGATATATTAGTGCTTCGTTTGCACAGAAAATTTCATCGGGGCGTAGCGCAGCCTGGTAGCGCGTTTGCTTGGGGTGCAAGAGGTCGAGGGTTCAAATCCCTCCGCTCCGACCATAAATAGTTACAAATAAACGATTTACGCAATAAATTAAAAATAGCAATTTGACAACATGACACTTTTAAGTTA
>JAGYOL010000182.1 GCA_018399555.1 Kiritimatiellia bacterium
CAAAACAAATGTCAAATATCTTAACTACGACCCCTAGCGTAAATTCTTGTTTTTTACGACAGAAACTAAAATTATAGCGACTATAGGGCAAAACCCTACCCCTCTGTATAATTGGTGACAGTCCTTAAATACTGGAGGCAGTGTTGTTCAGGATTGGATTCGGGAACTCCACGGTGTGTCCTTCAACATCGGAAAAAGCGGTTGAGAGAATCCGCATGAACTCATCTTTGGGAGCTTCATTTGACCAGAGAGCAAAGACACCACCTGGCTTGATGAATGTTGCGAGGCGTTTAATCCCCGTCTCCGTATAGAAGTCGACGTGCGATGGATTCAGCAGGGCATCGGGAGTATGGTCGATATCCAGCAGGATTGCGTTGAACTTGGGGCTTCTTCAGTGCTTCGGCTGCAGTAAAGCCCAATCCGAGTCCGCCGACAACTATATCCCATTCTTGACCTTTCAGAAGATCAAGACCAAGTCTGGCAAGGGCGATCTCCCCTTCGTAAAAAAGAGATGAGCACGAGATTTCGCATCTCGGGGTTCTAAGGAGCGGCAGTGCAGGTTAATAAAAAGTGCTATTAAGAAGTATATGGCCACATGGGGGCGATGACCCAATCGGTTAGCTTCGGCATGGTGGCCTTATCTGCTCCATTGAAACAGGGATGATTCTGTTCCTAGACAGGCATCATTGTGATTTTTTTGCGCCGATCAAGTGCGTAATTCGCTGTATTTGATTGTCTTGACAGAAATCATGTTGCTGGTGCCAGAGGAGGGACTCGAACCCTCACGGTGTCGCCACCGGCAGATTTTGAGTCTGCTGCGTATGCCAATTTCGCCACTCTGGCGGGAAGTGGAGCGGGTGAAGGGAATCGAACCCTCGTGGCCAGCTTGGAAGGCTGGAGCTCTACCATTGAGCTACACCCGCGCGTGAATTGAGGATTGCAGATTACTACATTCCTGATGTCCCGGTCAAGAGGCAAGCTGATATTTTTATGAGCTTTTTTGGGTTGTTATTTTTGTGAACAGTGGCTACAATGCACATTTCAGGGTTCTTTATGTTAACAGTGGCGAGTAAGGGGAGAATAGGATTATATGATGCGATGTTTTATATGTATGTTCAGTGTCGTGCTGATAGGGGCTGCGGGGTGCTGTATGTTCGGCGGTTCAGATGTGGATGAGGACGCCCGGTGCGACGCTACTGAAGTGAAGGATGGATGCAGCGGCAGTGTGAATAACTCTCAAGAGCAGGTTCATCCTGATTCCAGTGACTGGCCGGCGCTTTTTGATGCCACCCTTTCCAACGCCGAGTTTGAACGGGGAGTCTGGTATGTGGATGAGAAGGGGCGGCTGACAGCGGACAAGGATCAATGCATCTGGACAAAACGTGATTACGAAAATTTCATTCTGGATCTGGAGTATGCCTGTGCTCCGGCAGCCAACAGCGGGGTTCTGATTTATGCGACCGACACAAAGAACTGGATACCCAATACGGTGGAAATCCAGATTCAGGATGATCTGAATCCGCATTGGAATAAGGTTGCCGATACCTGGCGTAACGGCGGGCTTTTCGGACATCTGGCACCTAGGGTGTTGAATGTGCGGCCGGCCGGTGAGTGGAATCGTATGACCGTGACAGCTGCTGGTCAGAAGATCAAGGTGGCGGTTAACGATGAAATCACGGTGGATGCCGATTTGTCGGCATGGAAATCGGCTAAGGTCAACCCGGACGGTTCCGAGATTCCAAGCTGGCTTAGTCGTCCCTGGGCGGAGCTGCCGACCAGGGGACGGATCGGGTTTCAAGGTAAACACGGTCAGGCGACAATATTTTTTAGAAACATCAAAGTCAAGGAGCTCTAAGTATGAAACTGCATCATGTGGGAATACCGGTTTTCGAAAAACAGGAGGATATGGTTTTTCTGGAGGACATCAAGGTCTGGATCACAGACTGTTCCGCCAGCAAATATGGCATTGAATATCTTTACTTTGAACCCGATAGCCCGATGCCGGCTGCTATTCAGGATGAGACACATCTCGCGTTTGAGGTTGATGATCTGGAAGCGGTGATTGAGGGTAAAAGTGTTCTGGTGCCTGTATGTGAACCGATGCCGGGTTTAAAGATCGCCTTTGTTTATGATGAGGGTATCGCGATCGAGTTCATGCAGAACGAAAACAACGAGTAGCCGCACTGAAGCGGTGCCGCGCTGAAAAATTCAGCTGGATTTTGCAGATGTGCAAAATTGCGAACTGGCTTTTTCCGGTTGCCGATAAGTTTCTGGATGCTCTGTATCAAATTCAAGGAGAACTGTTATGCCGATGAAAAAATTTATAAACGATCCTCAGAATCTGACAGCCGAGTTGCTTGAAGGTCTTGAGATTTGTTTCAGCAACAAGATCAGAATTGTAAGTGATAAGATCGTATGTCGGGCCAACCCGAAATCAGATGATAAAGTGGCTGTTATAACTCTGGGCGGTGCCGGACATGAGCCGGCACTCAGCGGCTTTGTCGGTGAAGGCATGCTGGATGCTAGTGTGGTGGGCGACATCTTTGCCGCGCCGGGTGCACCCAAGGTGCTGGAGGCCCTGCGGATGTTCAAACGTGAAGCCGGTATTATTTTGGTCACGCTCAATCATGCCGGTGACCGCATGAGTGCCGGCAAGGCCCTGCGGGATGCGGCCAAAGAGGGCATCAAAGTGGTGGAGATCGTCACCAGCGAGGATATCAGTGCCGGCATTGATGCTGACCCGGAGGATAGACGCGGTCTGGCTGGTTGCGTGCCGCTCTACAAGGTTCTCGGTGCCGCCGCTGAAAAAGGTATGGGGATCGATGAAATTGTTGAATTGGGCGAACGTTTCAACCGGCAGATGGCGACTTTGGCGGTGGCCATGACCGGCTGCACCCATCCGCAGAACGGCGATCCGGTCGCGGTTCTGCCGGATGATGAGATGGAGATCGGCATGGGGCAGCATGGTGAGGCTGGCGGCGGACGCAGCAAGATACTTACAGCTGATGAGACCGCGAAGCGTATGATTGAGCAACTGATAAAGGCCACCGATGTGAACAGTGGCGACAATGTGATGCTGCTGATCAACGGTGTTGGAGCCACTACTCTTATGGAGCAGCTCATTGTGTATCGCGCGGCGTCTAAAATACTGGCTGAACGTGGAATTGTACTGACTGATGGATGGTGCGGTGAGATGCTGACGGTGCAGGAGATGGCTGGTTTTCAGATGATTCTCTGTAAGCTGGATGCGGATCATATCGAGCTGCTTAAAGCGCCCGCCGCGGCACCGTATTGGAGCGCATAGGGGCCAGGTGGAATGCCGGGGGCAGAGTGCCGCCCTGCTCGCAGCGGAAAAAAGTGAATAACGGAATCAATATGTTGACAATTGGTAAGTTTAAAAAAATGGTTGCACGTGCCGGGCGGGAGGTAGGCGCACGTGAAAAGGAATTTTCGCGGCTGGATGCCGAGGCTGGTGGTGATGGCGATCACGGCACCGCCATAGTGGCTGCCTTCAGGGCCATGCAGACGGTGGAAGGAGCTGACTTTAAAAGTTACCTGAAGTCATTGAGCGAGGCGTTGCAGAGCTCCGCCTGCGGTTCGACCAGCACCCTCTACGGAAGTTGGCTGGAGGGAATGGGCGAAGCGGTCGGTGAAGCGGTAATGGAGCTTGATGCTGAGGGAGTTGCCGCGATGTTCAGCGGCGGACTGGAAGAGATCGGGTTTGTTACCAGGGCTCGTGAGGGGCACAAAACACTGATGGACGCATTGATTCCTGCGACCAGGGTGTTGAGTGAAGCTGTTAAGAACGCTGATGCGGGAATAGCCTTCTCCGCTGCCGCCGAGGCTGCCGAGGCTGGGGCAATGGCAACTTGCGCGATGCAGGCTAAATACGGAAGAGCTAAAAATCTCGGGGAGCGTTCGATCGGACCGCGTGATGCGGGGGCCGCCTCAATGGCCTGCATCTTTAATGCTTTCGCACATGAAGCAAAGTTAAACTGAAAAAAACAAGAGGTTGGAAATGGCTGACTTGGATGATTTACGTGAGGGATCCCGTTTTGGGGAGGAAATTGCCCAGAGCACGGATGGCTTTTTTATGAAGGGCTGCAATAATATGGATTGGGGCATGAAGGATCGTATGAGCCGGATATTCAATCCCCGGACGGGCCGTTCGGTAATGCTGGCATTTGACCATGGTTTTATCATGGGACCGACTTCGGGTGTTGAACGTATTGATCTTTCAATTGTGCCGCTGATCGAGCACGCCGACTGCCTGATGTGTGCCAGGGGAATTCTACGCTCCCTGGTTCCTCCGACCAGTCGCAAGCCGGTCTGTCTGCGTTCAGATGCGGGTTCCACTATACTGACGGAGTTGAACAACAATGTGATTATAGATGTTCAGGATGCGGTACGGTTGAATGCCTCTGCCATGGCGGTTATGGTGGCGGTGGGTGATGCCGCGACGGAGGCGCTGACGATCGCCAACCTGTATAATGCCGTGGATGCTGGTCAGGCATTCGGCATTCCGGTGATGGGCGTGACGGCGGTCGGCAAGGATATGACGCGTGATGCGCGTTACTTCGGTCTGGCGGCGCGTGTCTGCGCTGAGAATGGTTCCAGTATTGTCAAAACCTACTATACCGAGGGTTTTGAAAAGGTTGTGGCTTGTTGTCCGGTTCCGATTGTGATAGCTGGTGGCAGGAAACTGCCGGAGTTGGAAGCACTGGAACTGGCCTACCAGGCGATTCAGTGCGGCGCAGCCGGTGTCGATATGGGCCGCAATGTGTTTCAATCGGAAGCACCTGCCGCGATGATTCAGGCGGTCGGCGGCGTGGTGCATAACGACATGAAGCCCGCAGAGGCCTACGAGATGTACAACGATCTGAGAGCTTCCAGCCAAAGCTGCTTTCAGCCGCAACCAAAGTGAGGCAC
>JAGYOL010000183.1 GCA_018399555.1 Kiritimatiellia bacterium
CGGACGTAACAACGGCACCACCTTCACCACCTTCACCGCGCCTCAGGGGGTTAATTCGCGTCTGATTGTCAGCGGCGGCATCATAACTAATGCCAATTATATTTCGCTTGGTTATAATGGGCTTAGTCTTGCCGGTTACAACGCGCGACCTTCAATGGAGATGAGCGGAGGCAAGGTTTTTGTGAACAACTTCTTTATTGGGGAATCAACCGGTTCAGATGCGGCTGTGTATTTCAGCGGAGGCGAGATATACGCGTTTTCGACCGCCCGCTTCGCCCAGGCTGGCACGGCCAGAGCTGTGTTCAATATTTCGGGTGACGCGCTTTTCCAGACCGGTGATAATGTCGACATGTATATACCCTTCGGTCTGGCGAATGCCTCGGCGGAGTTGAATCTCAATGGCGGCGTTGTCAGTACTCGCAACATTCTGCGGCGCAGTGATCTGGGTTACGGCAAGATACGCTTCAACGGCGGCACTCTGCGTCCGCGTACCGCAGGTCAAACGCTTAAGAATATGAGCGTTGTTACAATTTCAACTAATGCCGCAGTTATCGATACCTCGCTCGCGTCATATACAATCGCCCAGAATCTTATGAGCGATCCCGATGTTGACGGAGCGATCGACGGCGGTCTGATCAAAATTGGTGCGAACACTCTGGCGTTAACCGGCACGGACAATACCTTCCGTGGAGCCGTCGATGTGCAGGAGGGTCTGTTGCAGGCGCGGCTGGCAGCCACCAACGACATCCATGTGGCAGCGCAGGCAGTGCTTGATGCACTGGGAACTTCACTGACGGCCGGTGACCTTGGCGGCGAAGGCGCATTGACCAACGGTACGGTCAAGGTGCTTGGCACCCTCAATGCTGGTGTCGGCGACACTCCGGCTGGCGCTGCTATGAGCGTTGAGAATTTAATGCTTGCCGCAGGCTCTGTCTATGCCTGTGCCTCTGTCGGCAACGGTTCAGGCGCATCGGTCAATGACTATGTCACGGTTACAGATGCGTTGACAGTCGAGGGTGCCGGGGTGGTCGATTTGGAACGCACGCAGGATGATCCGATAACGATTCCGTATGATATCGAGATTATGTCATACGATAGTTTCTCTGGCTCGTTCGCCGGCTGGCAGGCAGTTAACACCGGTCTGCCGGAGGGCACGGCTTACGCGACGGTCGTGTGCGCTGAGGATGGCGTGGTGACACTCTCGATCCGTTACAGCGGCTTGATAATGATCGTGCGCTAAAGTCAGGGATTAGAGAGCTGAAGGGTTTAGGGGGATAAATCTGAAGATGATAAAAACGTATTTGACCGTTGTTGTCGCAGGTCTGTGCTGGGCGCAGGTTTTAAACGCCCAGCAGGCCGGGATAGAGGTTCTGCCGCATGAATAAAATTCTCGTTTGGTTCACAAATCTGTACGCGGTCTGGGTTATCGGCGCGTCAATCATGGCTTTTTTTATACCTGATAGTATCGCCTGGTTCGATGGCCCCTGGATTCGCTGGGCACTTTCAACAGTGATGCTGGGCATGGGACTTACGTTGAAGGTTACAGATTTCAAAGGTATCGTGATGAAGCCGTTGGCGGTGGCGATCGGTGTTGTGCTGCAATATACGGTTATGCCGCTGACCGCCTTTGCAATTGCCCGGGTTCTGGGTTTGAGGGATGAGTTTGCTGTAGGCCTGATTTTGGTCGGATGCTGTCCCGGTGGCACAGCTTCCAATGTGGTCACTTTTCTAGCGGGTGCTGATGTGGCTCTCTCGGTGATTCTGACGATGGTCTCCACTTTATTGGCATCGGTCATGACTCCGCTGCTGACCGACCTGCTGGCCGGTAAATATGTGCCGGTGGATGTGTTGGGTATCTTTGTTTCAACAGTTAAGGTGGTGCTTTTGCCGGTTCTGCTGGGTATCTTCATAAATTATCGTTTTCCGCGTGTCTCTTCAAAAGTAAATAAGAT
The DNA here is from genome assembly GCA_018399555.1 of Kiritimatiellia bacterium. Taxonomy (GTDB): domain Bacteria; phylum Verrucomicrobiota; class Kiritimatiellia; order RFP12; family UBA1067; genus M55B167. The sequence goes on from JAGYOL010000183.1 coordinate 1,953, forward strand.
CGGTCCGGCGGTGGCGGTGCTGGCGATTGTGATGATCGCAGGCAGCATTGTGGCGCGTAATGTCGATACCATCAGAGGTGAGTGGAAACTGTTGGCACTGGGTGGACTCATGCTGCATACCATTGGCTTTTTGTTAGGTTACGCTTTAGTGCGTTTGTTGCGACAGTCAAAGCTTTTCGCTCGGACGGTCGCAATCGAAGTCGGTATGCAGAACTCCGGTCTGGCCATGGTGCTGGCTCAACAGCATTTCAGTGCTATGACCGCTTCACCCGCCGTTTTTTCAAGTGTCTTTCATACCATTGTAGGCAGTCTCTGCGCCGCATACTGGCGGCTGCGTCCGCTGGATGCAGAGTCTGCTTCCGAAGATGAATTCGGTAGTAAGTAGAGCAGAATTTTAAAATATGAATACAACCGCGGTTAATTCTCAGGATCGAACGGCTATCTACTATTGGAAGTGCGATCGCTCAGCAGCGTTTCATGGCACTGAAGAGTCGCGTGAATATGATTATTGTATCGCCGAACAGTTGCTGCCTGCACTGGAACGACAATTCCCCGGGCGAGACCTCTCGATCTGCCCCGCTAACGGGCAGGGCAATCACCGAACCTTCAAACTAAAGATAGACTCTCAAGAAGCCTTTGTGCGCACTGAGGATGGCCCTGAGGCCGATAACTATTTTGATGTGGAAACTCTTGTGATTGCCGAGATGGAGCGACGTGGCATACCTGTGCCTCGTGTTTTGGCTTGTGATTGCGAGCGCATCGAAACACCATTCGCCTGGCAGGTGCTTGAATATATTCCATACCCTGATTTAAACTTTCATGCCAAACGGGGTGAGCTGAATTGGAGTGCAGTGGGACGTTCGATCGGTGGTTATATCGCACGCTGGCAGGGGTTCAAACCAAACGGATTCGGTCCTTTCAGCGCATTTAAGGCGCATCGTGACAAAGAGCTGCAGGGGCTGCATGCTAACTATCGCGTTTATTTTATGTTGAACCTTGATCGGCACTTAAAATTTTTGCATGAACGTGATTTTCTTTCCGCATCGTTAGCGGCGGATATCAGAGCTGCGATCAAGCGTAACTCTGGTTTGCTGGATCTGTCCGAGGGTTGTCTGGTGCACAAAGACATGGCGTTGTGGAACATTCTGGGAGCACCAGATAATGTTGTGGCATTTATTGATTGGGATGATGTCATTTGCGGTGATGCTATGGATGATGTTGCATTGCTTGGTTGCTTTCACAAAGCTAAAATAATTAGACATGTTTTGCAGGGCTACGCTGCTGTAAAACCATTGCCGAATAATTATCGTCAGCGGTTTTGGTTGCACTTGCTACGCAATATGATTTTTAAGGCTGTGATTCGTGTAGGTGCCGGTTATTTCCAACGCAATGACCGTTTTTATTTGATCGACTCGGGCAGTAATGGCATGGAGTTTGAGTCGTTTACCCGTAACCGCATTGAGATCGCATTGCGCGGTCTCAATCAAGGATGTGATCTTTCAATTTTAAGTTGATTTCAAAACAGGATGAAATATGATAATTCCAGATATTAAAAATAGCCGTTACGCTAAATTTCAACTTGGAACCTGGCTCTCACTGGGTTCACCGGTCATCGCGGAGCTTGCCTCGCTGTGCGGCTTTGATTGGTTGTTGATCGACCTTGAGCATGGGGCAGTCGGGGAGTCAGCACTTTTTCAGACACTGCAGGCACTGCGCTCAAGCTCCGCGACGGTAATTGTGCGCATTGGAGCGCCGCAGCATGATCTTATCCAGCGTGTGCTGGACTGGGGGGCAGACGGCATAATGATTCCACATGTTGATACTGCTGCCATCGCGGTTGATTGTGTAAAGGCTACACGTTATCCGCCACATGGCACGCGCGGCTACTCACGTTCGGTGCGCGCCTGTGATTATGGTCTGCGCCGGAACGCGACGGATAACCATCCGCTGGTCTTCGCTCAAATCGAAAGCGCTCAGGCTATTGCTAATGTTGATGCGATCGCCGCGACCGAGGGTGTTGATGTTCTTTTTGTCGGACCGGCTGATTTGAAGCTGGATATCAAAGCTTCAGATTCCGTTATAACTTATGAAGAGTCACTGAAAAAGGTCGCGCATGCGGCTGTGGCTAATCAGTGTAGTGCCGGCATTTTGGTACGGGACGTTATGGATGCTGGTATGTTGCTGGAACAGGGATTTTTGATGCAGGCAGTTGAATCCGATCTCTCTATCCTGCGCGACCGCTATCAGCAACTGGTGGAAAGATTCTCGAAAAGTGAGATTTTATGAAAGGTTTTTAATCTGAAGCTACGTTGTGAAAAACTGGATAGGGCGTGCGCGGGTGCGCAAATTGGTTGTAGTCGCCGTATTGTGAACGGTATTATGTCGCTCACAGAGCGACTATTACACATAGGTTGTGAGTAGAATCCGTTTTAGTGAAGAGAAGGAACAAAAAATGAAAAGAATGATTTTAGTCTGTTGTTGCACCTTGTTGGTCGGCGCGGTGCTGAGCGCCGACAGCGCACCAGAGGCGCCGTTTGTAAAAATGACACAGGAAGAAATTCGCGCATATGAGATTGATACGCTGCGCCGCATATCCGATCTGGCTCTGATTCCACCGAAGATCAATACCAGTCCGCTGCCTAAGTATGATTACGATAAACTCGATTATGGCATGACAATCGGCATTGAACGTACGCCGGGCGGACGCCTTTGGGCTTGTTGGGTTGCCGGGGAGGACGGTCCCAAAGCTTTTTTTGTGGTCAATCGCAGTGATGACGACGGTGAAAGCTGGTCAAAACCATGTCTGGTGATCGATGCGCACGCGCCCGATCGCATTCCGATGCCGCGCAGCACGCTGGTCGGTAATTTCTGGACATCGCCCGATGGTGCCCTGCGTCTGTTCTTCAGCCAGTCGATGCTTGCTGCCGACAGCAGAGCCGGA
>JAGYOL010000184.1 GCA_018399555.1 Kiritimatiellia bacterium
TTAACTACGACCCCGCTTGGTTCCGGCTACGCTGGGTTAGAGATTAGCGTAGTTAAACTGTAGTAGTCGCTCTGCGAGCGACAAAAGATGCCGTTCACAGAACGGCTACTACAGTGCCGCTCATAGAGAACGGCTGCGACAGTTTGGTCGCGCGGCTTATTACGGCGTAATGCAAACAAATCGGATGGAGGGAGTATAGAAATGTTAAATCGAAGATATTGATCTGATAAATCTTCCCTCAACTGCTTATAATTTCAGTAAGAAAAAAGTGCTGTCGGCTGAGTGGATGCCAACTTTACGGTAATCGGTGCCTCGTTTAAACTCAATGCGATCGCCGGTAATAAAGAACAGGATGGAAAAGTCACTGAACTGAAGTGGCGGATTTGATACTGGTCTACCAGGGACATTTCAGATGAAATAACCCTGATAGACCCATAACTGTCGGGTGAAATCGCTGGCTGAAATCGCTGCAATATGATATTGTTATCTCTGTTTTAAAGCGTTGAACAAATGGAGAGACGATGAGTGACGAAATCCCGAGAGAGCAGGTGGTGGAAAGCGGTTTGAGTTATATCAATATCGAGGATGAAATGAGCTCATCCTATATTGATTATTCGATGAGCGTGATTATCGGTCGGGCACTTCCGGATGCCCGCGACGGTCTTAAACCGGTGCATCGACGCGTGCTCTATGCCATGAATGAGCTGAGCAATGTCTGGAACAAACCCTATAAAAAATCGGCCCGTGTTGTTGGTGACGTTATCGGTAAGTACCACCCGCACGGCGACCAGGCGGTTTATGATACAATTGTTCGGCTGGCCCAGGATTTTTCGATGCGCTACCCCCTGGTTGACGGACAGGGCAACTTCGGTTCGATCGATGGTGATCCACCCGCCGCAATGCGTTATACCGAAGTCCGTATGGATCGTCTGACCGAAGATATGCTTGATGATCTCGAAAAAAACACCGTCGACTTCCGCCCCAATTACAATGAGGAGTTTCTTGAACCGACCGTCCTGCCGGCCCGTCTGCCCAATCTGCTGTTGAACGGTTCCACCGGTATCGCTGTCGGTATGGCAACCAATATACCTCCGCATAATCTGGGAGAGCTGTGCGACGGAATTATCCACTACATCGATAACAAAGATTGCTCGATCGATGACCTGATGCAGTTTGTCAAAGGGCCCGATTTCCCGACCGGCGCGAAGATATACGGAACGCGCGGTATCGAGGCGATGTATAAACTGGGACGTGGTTCAATTGTAATCCGCGGCTGTGCTGAAGTTGTTGAGTACAAGAAAAAAGAGGCCATCATCATAACCGAGATTCCCTATATGGTGAACAAGGCCTCGATGATTGAGAAAATGGCCGATTTGGTCAACAATAAGGTCATCGAGGGCATTACCGATATCAGGGATGAAAGTTCCAGTGCCGGCATACGGATCGTCGTCGAACTTAAACGCGGCGCCATGGGGCAGGTGGTGCTTAACAATCTGTATAAGCATACACAGCTGCAAACCACCTTCGGCGCCAATATGCTGGCGATTGATCAGGGACGCCCCAAACGCCTGACCCTGAAAGAGTTTTTCCGCTGCTATGTTGATCACCGCTTTGAGGTGATCACCCGTCGCACACGCTTCGATCTTGATAAAGCCCTTGCGCGTCGACATGTTCTGGACGGTCTGCTCATAGCACTGGATAACCTCGATGATGTCGTCAGGATCATTCGCGCCTCTAAGGGACGTGAAGAGGCTAAAAACAGCTTGGTGGAACGCTTCGGTTTCTCGGAGGTTCAGGTCAATGCTATCCTGGAAATGCGCCTTTATCAGCTGACCGGACTCGAAAGAGAAAAGATCGAAAATGAGTATAAACAACTGGTGGAACGCATCGAATATCTTGAAGGGTTGCTTGCCAGTTCCGCTAAAATTTATGAGCTGATCAAAACGGATCTGTTTGCGATGAAAGAACGTTTCGCCGGCGGCAAAAAAGCGGATGAACGACGCTCCGACATTGTTCCGGTTGAGGGTGAAGTCAATATCGAGGATTTGATCGCTGATGAACCGTGCGTGGTCACGCTCAGTCAGCGTGGCTATATCAAGCGCGTGCCGCTTTCGATCTATCGCGAGCAGAGACGCGGCGGCAAGGGTATTACCGGAGCATCAATCAAAGATGAAGATTTCTTGACCACGGTTTTTGTGGCAGAAACACATGATACACTGCTCTTTTTCACCAACTATGGAAGAGTTTTCGCTGCACGTGCCTTTGAAATACCCGAAGCCCCACGCACCTCCTTCGGCAAGCCGATCGTTAATATTCTGCAGTGCCAGGAGGGCGAAAAGGTCGCCCAGCTCCTGCCAATCCGCGCCTTTGAGGATAATGTGGATGTGATGTTCGCAACCGAAAGAGGTACCGTGAAGAAAACAGCCCTGGCTGCCTATAAAAATATCAACCGCAACGGAATTCGTGCCATAAACATCAACGATGATGACCGACTCGTTATGGTGCGTTTGACCCGCGAGGGCGATGATATCCTAATGATCACAGCCAAAGGCAAGGCGATGCGCTTCAGCGAGGCCGATGTGCGCAAGATGGGCCGCACTGCCACCGGTGTGCGCGGTATCAGGCTGGTCGGCGATGACGTCGTCCGCAGTCTGGATGTGGTGGATAATGACGCAACCCTGGTGATCGCCACTGAAAACGGCTACGGTAAACGTACAGAATTTTCCGGTTTCACCCGCCACCGCCGCGGCGGTCAGGGTATGATCGCCATCAAGGATGATGGACGTAACGGCTATGTTGTGGCCGCTCATGCAGTCAAGGCCGGCCAGTCCCTTATGATGATTACCTCCGCCGGTTTGATCGTGCGTTCGCCAGTCGATCAGATCAGCATTGTCGGACGCTCTGCTAAAGGTGTTCGCCTGATCCGTATGGATGATGACGCTAAATTGGTTTCCGCCTCGATCGCCGAAGGCGAAGAGTCAGACAATGCCATCCCTGCTTCCGATACCGGCAATGCAGATTCACCACCGCCCGCCGATTCCGGCACAACGGAGTCCAATAGTGAAGCCGGAGACGAAAATTAAACGCAGCGCGAACCAGCGAACTGAAAGCATTGCGGCTTAACATTGTGATCCAATGAAGACTCACTTAGTAGTTGACAGCCTTGTTTACGGCGATTTCGGTCCCGTATCCTTCGAGCTCTGCGGCGGTGAAGCCATCGGCATCTTCGGTGAATCAGGGTGCGGAAAAACGCGATTGCTGCGCGCCATAGCTGATCTGGATCCGCATGACGGCTCTGTGTCGCTGGATAACGCGGAGGCCGCCTCGATCTCTGCTCCTCAGTGGCGACGTAAAGTCGCCTATCTTCCGGCTGAAAGTCAGTGGTGGTTTGACAGTGTCCGAGCGCATTTTAAGTCTCTGCCGCAAGCGCAAGAGCTGCACTCCATAGGGCTGACGACTTCTATTCTAAATGCCGAGGTCAGCCACCTCTCAAGCGGCGAGAAACAAAGACTGTCGCTGCTGCGGGCACTAGCCAGTCAACCCTCCGTACTGCTGCTTGATGAACTTACCGCTCATCTGGATGCGGAGCGTACAGAATTTATTGAGAACAAAGTGAGCACTCTTATGCGTGATCACGACGTTGCTATACTATGGGTTTCGCATAATCTGGAGCAGCTTCGCAGAAATTGCTCGGAAGTTATGTATATGAGCACCGGCGGTGTGGTTTTCAGGAAAGAGCAGGTGCCGCATTGATTATCCAACTCTCCTGGAACGATATTTTACTGTCTGCCCTGCCTTTGCTGGTTATCATCGCAATTCTCTGTCGTATGCGACTGGGAGTCGGACGACAACTCCTGACCGGCATCCTGAGGACGCTCGTGCAGCTGTCACTGGTTGGCACGGTGCTGACCGCCGTTTTTGTACATGAAAATCCACTCTGGACAATTGCCTTCGCCCTGGTCATGATCGCGACCGGAACCTATGAGGTTACCCGGCGACAGAGCCGCAAATTCGTGTGCGGACTGTCAGTGGCCTTCTCCGTAATCGGACTTCTAAGCGCTGCTCTTTTCGCTACCGGATACGCACTGCTGGTGGTGCTGGATGTCTCACCCTGGTGGCGGGCACAGTATGCGATACCTCTGCTCGGTATGATCCTGGGCAACACAATGAACGGAATTTCACTGGGGCTTAACACCCTTACCGACGGAGTCTGGCAACAGCGTGCCGCCATCGAAAACAGATTGGCCCTGGGGGAAAGTGCTCAGGAGGCGATCCGTGAGATTAAACGCGATTGCCTGCGAAATGCCCTTACGCCGATTATAAATGCGCTGGCGGTTTGTGGTGTGGTGAGCCTGCCGGGGATGATGACCGGACAGATACTGGCGGGCAATGACCCTCAGATTGCCGCCCGCTATCAGATGATGATTATGTACCTGATTGCATCCGGCTGCGCTGCCGGCTGCCTGGTTACGGTTATGCTGGCTTCAAAGCGTCTGTTCGATCATCGTGACCGGCTGCGGCTTGACCGTCTGAAACTGCAGTGAGGTAAAATGACTCATAAATTTTAATCATAAAATAAGGAGAGCAAAAATGTACAATACCCAGAAAAAAGTCACCCTGCGACGCCGAGTAGCGGTGTATGGAGTTTATCTGCTTGCAGGACTGGCCGTCGTGATTGTGACCGGCTGCCGCCTGTGCCGATGTTGCGATGATAATAAAATAGCGGATGTGAATCTCTTTATCGGAACCGGTGGCCATGGCCATACCTTTCCCGGCGCGACGGTACCCAACGGCATGGTGCAATTGAGCCCGGATACCCGCACCAAAGGATGGGACGCCTGCGGCGGTTTTTATGACGCAGATCAGACCAT
>JAGYOL010000185.1 GCA_018399555.1 Kiritimatiellia bacterium
AGCTTTTTTTATCGAGCCGCATAGCGACTCGATTCCTTTTGCTGCTGGATTGCAACGTTGAATGCGACAAATTATATGCTTGACAACTCTCAAATTCCTTCTCGAACACCGGCGCTCCGGCGCGCTGTTTCAGTCCCGTTTCAGAAGTATGCCAGTTGACAGCGAAGGTTCCTGGGTGTTCGAGTGCGCTATGTATGTTCACCTGAATCCGGTGAGAATAAAAGCCATGGGCCTTTTGGCAAGCGGGAACTGTCGCAGGAAAAGAGCGGAATGATTCCTGTTGATCCGGAACCTGATGTAGTGCTTAAGCGACTGGAGGCTTTGCGTTCACCTCGCTGGAGTTCATAATTGGCTTTGTCGTGAATAACAGCCGCTTTCTTGTTTTGCCAATGTGCAGCATTTATTAGTAACGGCTGATGCTATGCACTGCCAGTAGGGCGAGTTGTAATTAAAAATTCAAAAATTCAACTTGCCAATTTCAACCAGGTATGAAAAAATGAGTTTAATGAAAAACCGTAACAGAGTTTTTGATTTACGACTTACCACTCTGTGGCTGAACTTAGGCCATGGGATGGGCGACTAGTAGACTTTATCAGGTTAAGTCGAATCAGAACTCCCGTGACCGCAGGAAGCGTGTTCGCGGGAGTTTTTGTTTTGAAGCAGCGCACGTTTTCGGGGTCACGGTTTAAACCCGGGAGATAACCATGAGTGAAAAAAGTGACATGCGAAGAATATACATTTTTGACACAACTTTGCGCGACGGTGAGCAGTCACCGGGCTGCACAATGAACCTGAAGGATAAGCTGCTGCTGGCCGAGCATCTCGAAGAGTTGCGTGTCGACATTATTGAAGGTGGTTTTGCAATTGCCTCCAAAGGCGATTTTGAATCGGTCAAGGCGATCTCCGGTGTGGTCAGAAATGCCAGTGTGGCCAGTTTGTGCCGTGCTTTGGAGAAGGATATCGACTGTGCCTGGGAGGCAGTGCGCGGCGCGGCTTACCCGCGTATTCACACCTTTATTGCAACCTCGCCCATTCACATGGAGTACAAGCTCAAGATGCAGCCGAACGAGGTTTTTGCGCGCGCTGTGAAGATGGTTGAATATGCCCGTAATCTCTGCGGGGATGTAGAGTTTTCATTAGAGGACTGCTCGCGTAGCGAACGCGACTTCATCTATCGTATGATCGAGGGAGTTATCAACGCCGGTGCGTCAACGGTTAACATTCCGGATACGGTCGGCTATGCAGTGCCCGAGCAGTTTGCAGCATTGATAGCCGACATACGCGCCAACGTGCCGAACATCGATAAGGCCCGTATTGCGGTGCATTGTCACAACGACCTCGGGCTGGCAGTGGCCAACTCGCTGGCGGCGGTCAAGGCGGGTGCCGATCAGGTGGAGTGTACCGTGAATGGAATCGGCGAGCGTGCCGGTAACACCGCGATGGAAGAGATTGTGATGGCACTCGAAACCCGCATTGATTTCTATCAGGCACGGACAAACATTGATACCACCAAGATATATCCGGCCAGCCGCTGTGTGGTTAATGTAACCGGCAGCCGAATCCAGGCTAATAAAGCGATTGTCGGTGAAAACGCCTTTGCGCATGAGTCCGGTATTCATCAGCACGGAATGCTCTCCAATCCTTTGACCTATGAGATCATGACGCCTGAATCAATCGGGCTGCCGGCCAACAAAATGGTGCTGGGCAAGCACTCCGGCAAGCACGCTTTTGAAAGTAGACTGAAGGAGCTGGGGTTTAATCTGGATACTGAAAGGATCGGTGAGCTCTTCGGAAAATTCAAGGATCTGGCTGATCGCAAGAAGTTTGTCAACGACGCCGACATCGAGGCGTTGGCTTACGATCTGCAGACCAAAGTGGTTGAGGGAGTCAAGTTGAACCGCTTCAATGCGATTGCGAGCAATGTGATCACGCCGGTCAGTACCGTGCGGCTGATGGTCAACGGACGACCGTCCGAAGAGGTCGCGGTCGGTGATGGACCGATCAGTGCCTCGTTTGCCGCAGTTAACAGCATACTCGGGATCGACGCGCAGCTGGAGTCATTCGACTTGGTGGCGGTGACGGGCGGACGCGATGCTCAGAGCGAAGCCACTGTGCGGGTTCGTGAGGGTGATCGTGCTTATCATGGACGTGGTGTTTCGACCGATGTGATCGAGGCCAGTATTCTGGCCTATATTCAGGCGGTCAATGTGCTGCTTGCTGAAAAATAAGCTGATTTGCTGACTGGATTCTGGGAATATAAGTCTAAATCTGCTACTCTGCCGGTCTTTATGCAATGGGTCGGTGGTGGAGTGCAATAGATCGGAGAAGATATATCATGGTTGCAGGTAATGAGATCAGATTAGCAGATTTTCTGGATGAGAGTTGCATCCTGTGCAATGTTGCGGCGTTGAATCGTGATGAACTTCTGGACCGGATGGTAGGAGCATTATGCCGGACGGTCGGCGGATTTGATCAGCGTGCTGTTGTGCAGGCGGTGATCGAACGCGAGATGCAGGCTCCCACAGTTCTGACATCCGGTTTGGCACTGCCGCATGCACGCCTTGCCGAGATAGAGCGTCCGCATCTTGCGGTCGCGATCATTCCGAAAGGGATTGACTTTCAGGCTTTCGGTGAGGATCCGGTCTGTGTGGTTGTTATGATCTTGACACCAAAATCTGATCCGGGCTCCTATCTGCGGTTGATGGCGTCGCTGAGCAAACTGCTGAACAGTAAACCGGTAATCAAGCGGCTTTGCGTGGCATCCTCCGCCCGTGAGGTTTACGGTATCATCACGGAAGGTGCTGAGTATATAAACATCAAACTCAATGCGGAAAGCGTGATGGATCGCAATCCGATTGTGCTTGATGAAAGCCACACACTCTCGGATGTGATTCACGCATTCTGCGCTCAGCGGGTTATGGATATACCCATTGTGGACAGCGAAGGTGATTTGCGCGGAGTGATCAGCATTGAGGATCTGCTGCGGCAAAGTCTGCCGCAGCATCTGCTCTGGATGGAGGATCTGTCGCCGATCGCCAATTTTGAACCGTTTGCCGAATTGCTGCGCAAAGATCAGGAGACCAAGGTGGCGGACTTTATGCATGATGAATTTATCGGTATCCATCCTGAGACGCCGGCGATTCAGTTGGCCAAGATGTTTCTGATGAACAATGTCAGACAGATTCAGGTTGTTGACGGTAGAAAATTTCTCGGTGTTGTCAATCTACACACATTCAGCGCTCAGGTTTTCTGGGCGTAACGAAGATGGAGCGGATGAAAAATGCATGGTAATGAGAGCTCGGAAGTTTTAACTGGACGTCAATTAACCATACGGCTTGCGGTTTTGCTGAGCATAAGTTTTGCTCTCGGGGCTGGTGGACGCATGGTCGGTCTTACTTTGCAGCAGGCGACTGCGACAAGTGTATTTATCGCCATTATCATGGGCACTCTCTTTTTCTGGTCTTTTCGGCTTTCGATCGCCTTTCTGGGGTTAGGTGTGCTGGTTTTCACCAAATCGCTGAATATTCCGCACTTTGTGGAAGCTGCGGCTCTGCCGGTAATTCTTTTTCTGGTGGGTATGATGATAGTAGTCGGCGCTCTGCGTGACCTTGGTTTTTTCACCTGGGTTGTTCAGGCTCTGATTTCCATACCTAACATGACCGGACGCAAGTTCATAGCCGCCACGGCGGTTTCCTCGGCACTGCTGGCTTGCGCTGTGGATGAGGTTACCTCGATCATTTTCATTGCCACTCTGATTTTTCAGGTTTGCGATCGTCTCAAACTCAACCCGGCGCCATATATCATCATCTGCGTGTTATGCACCAACATCGGCAGTGCCGGTACAATGATGGGAAACCCGGTTGGAATTTTTATCGGAACACAGGCTGGTTTGACCTTTGGAGACTTCGCCAAGTGGGCTTTTCCGATTATGCTCGTAGCACTGGCCTCGTGTGTGGCAGTCACTATGTTCTGGTATCGCAGGGAGCTGACCCTGTTTGATGAGTGCCTCAGAGAGCGGATGGAGCGGCAGCTGAGTCTGGTGCCCACAGTTGTTGTGCCCTACAAGCGCGGCCTGGCGGTGCTGATTTTCACACTGCTTTTCATTGCTTCACATCATGCTCTTGAAGAGAGTTTCAATCTGGATACAAACAGCATTCTGCTGGTTGCGCCGCTGGCTTGTGCCGGGTTGATCATGATATTCAAACGCAATCGGGCACGTTATTATGTTGAGCATGAAGTGGATTGGTGGACGCTGCTGTTTTTCATGCTGCTCTTCGCGATTGCCGGAACCTTGGAGTACACCGGTGTGACCGAGATTATCGCGGATAATTTCATCAGGGTCTGCGGAAGAAATCCTGCGGTTCTGATACCATCAATCATGGCCACGACTGCAATTGGTTCCGCCTTTGTTGACAATGTGATTTTTGTGGCGGCCTTCTCTCCGGTCATTACGGCTCTGAGTAAAACCATGTCGGCGATGCCTCTGTGGTGGGCTCTGCTTTTCGGTGCCTGTTTCGGGGGGAATATCACTCTGATCGGCAGCACCGCCAATATTGTCGCACTGGGAATGCTTGAGAAGCAGTCGCACGTTCACATCCGCTTTGTTGACTGGCTTAAAATAGGGGCGATATCAGCCTTGATCGCCTGTTTGATCGCCTGGTTGATGTTGTGGGCTCTCTCACCTTTCATGCCGGATCAGATGAAAATGCAGCCGGCGGCGGTTGCGGTGAGCTTGTAATACCAAAAAAGGGACGCGGTGGACGCATCCCTTCTGCTACAATTCGCTTGTGGAATTCGGCCGGTTAGTCGCTATAATTTTAGTTTCTGTCGTAAAAAACAAGA
>JAGYOL010000186.1 GCA_018399555.1 Kiritimatiellia bacterium
GGGGCACGCAGTGATTGCGCAGAACCGGCGTGCGACCTACAGCGATGGTTCCGCTAAAATGTACGGCAAGACAAATGGCGTTGATTTTCGCGGTTTGGAGGGCTATGAGGACCATACCGTTGATGCTGTTTTCTTTTTGGACACGGATCAGAAGCCGATTGCAATGATGGTTGTTGTGCCGTGTCCGGCACAGACCGATGAGCGTGGTGAGTGCGGCAAAAGGATAAGCGCTGATTTCTGGCATGATGTGCGCATCGGTTTGCGTACAACTTACGGTGATCAGCTTGTTGTGCTGGGATTTGTGGCTCCTGCCGGAGATCAGTCGCCTCATTTAATGATTCGGCATAAAGCCGAGACACGCATGCAGAACCTGCGTAAACTTTCGCGCACGCAGGAAATGGGACGCCGAATTGTTAATTCGGTTAATGAGATATGGGAGGTTGTAAAGTCCGAGGTGCGCACTGATCTGCCTTTTGTTCATCGTGTTGAGCAGTTTGATCTGCCTGAATATCAGATTAGCGATGCCGAGTATGCTGAGGCGAAGAAGGTGTGTGACCGACTGAAGGCAAAAAGCAGGCTGACGGGATCGGATTATTGGACTAAAAGGTGGAATGGACGCGTTGTGCAACGTTATGAGGCTCAAAAACAGGGAGAGTTGTTGAAACCGGTTGAGCTGCATGTTTTGCGGCTGGGGTCCCTTGCGATTGCCACCAATCCATTTGAACTTTATACTGATTACGGAATTCAGATTCAGGCGCGCAGTGCGGCTGAGCAGACTATTCTGATTCAGTTGGCAAGTCCGCATGAAAAAAATAATGGATATTATGGATACCTGGCCACACCGCGGGCGATGGCCGGGCGTGGCTACAGCGCGATACCGCAGTCCTGTGTGATCGGGCCGGAGGGCGGACAGATTCTGGTGGATCGCACCGTGCAGAGCATCAATAATGTTATGAAGTGAAGTGCGATTAGTCGTTATTCATAGCCATAAAGCAATTATAATATAACAGTGCGGTGCTGCTGTAGCGATTTGTTTGTTATGTGTTGATTCAGAGATTCGCATCCAGAATTATCGGTACTCCCAGTATCATGGGAGTACCGATAAAATGCTTACTTGATAATAAGTTGTGTTCCGGTGTGCTTGACGGAGAACAGCAGATTGTCAACCAGTATGGCCAGCTCCGGCGGATAGAGTTGGCCTCCGCGCACACCCAAACCCGCAATTTGGAAAGCTGATATAGCCGCAAGGCAGCTTTCATCATCGCCCGCACGACGCATCTTTTTGGTAAAAACTAAGTCGTCAAATGCAGCGGTCGCCTGCTCAGGTGTTGGTGTTTCCAGGGTGGGATGAGAGGGCCCCATGTCGTAGACTCGCAGTGAATATCTGTTTTCGCCTGGAGAGATTTCAGCTTGAAATCTATACCAGTTGCCGGGGGTGACTGTAGCGGTCGAGTATTTGTTGCTATAGGCTCCGTTGCAGTCACCATCGCTGGCATAGATTGAAACAGTGTTATTCGCTCCCCACCAGGTGGACCATGTTCCGGTACTGTCAAAACCGAAGTTCATTGCCGAATAATTGTGAAAGAAGTAGATGTCATTGCGGTTGCCCTGCCATAATCGATCATCTCCCAGCCCCAGATATGCCGCATGCCAGCTATCCCAGACCCAGTATGCCGGGGGCCTTATGTCTATTTGCGCACAAAGAATATTTCCGGTTATATCTGTGCCCAACGCTTGCATACATTGTGTGTGCTGGTTGCCGGAGGATGATGAAAGTTTAAGATGTGGATTGTCGGTGCCTTCGTTTATATCCGCATCCAGCATTCCGTTGTTGCGCCTGATCCATTCATCCTGTCCGCCTCCGATCACGTCTATGGCTCCCATCATAGGTGTGTGACGTGTTGCACCGGTGATGTTTGTGTAGCTCCTGGTTGAAAACAGATTGCGGTAGATTTCAACCGGCTCCTGCTCCGGCAGAGTAGCGGTGAGCACAATGTTGTCGTAACCGGCTGTGGCTTCTATATTGTTCGTGCCGCTGTAGCCGCCGGACATCCCGTACGATTGAATTGAAACCGATGAGATTCCCTGCAGTTCAGTAAGCGGGTTATCTCCGACCTTGCGGTAGAATCCTCCTGTAAAACTCTCAATCGGAGTTTCAGGTGTCACGGTGTTGATACTGTGTTCCGTACCCAGATCATAGACGTCGACGGAATAGTTGGCATTGGTGAGGTCGAGTGTTGCAACAAAACGATACCAGTTGGCCGGATTGATGCTGGCTGTGCCGTATACTGCTTCAGTACCGTTGTTGCCGTTACCGTTATGAAAACATAAGCGTATATCATTGTTTGCTTCGCCGTTAAAGCCGAAACGAGCGGCGGTGTGATGTGAGAAAAGGTTGTTTGAATCGTCTTTTTCCCCGAGGTAGAGAGATTCATCCCCGATGCTGAAAAATGTGCCTTTGTATGTCCAGTACCATTTGTCAGGCGGGGTGATGTCGATCACCGCTTGAAGTATTCCGTTGGTTATGTGATTGCCGATGCGTTGACAGGCAATCACATATTGTGTGTTTGCATCCCAGGCTTGGGCATAGTTGTTGCCGTCGTCTGATCTGATCACCAGACTGGATGAGCCGCTGTTGCGTCGGATCCAGCCGTCGGTAGCAGTTCCGCGAAGATCGCCTCTTGGATATTCCAGTCTGTTCTGCTGCACAAGCGAATCGCCAGCACTGTAGTTGTAGGATCCGCCAGCGGAAAAACGGTTGCAATTGTAGTTGTATGCCAAAGAGCATGGGACAAGACGGGTGTAGGTTCGAGTTGTGAAGTCGTTCTGATAGACCCGCTTAAAGGACGATGTTCCGAGTGGTTTGGCATCAATTGTAAGGTTGTCGAAACGGGCAGTGCGGTTTATATCAACCTCGGCATGGTCGCCTCCCATAACACCGTAAGCGGCGAGACCCAGCGTTGTCAGACCGCCGGTGGTTTCGGTCATGTCTCGTCTGAAGCGAAAGGTGCGACCGTCGAAATTTTCGACTGCTGCAGCAGGATCAGGGGTGGCGAGGGTGGGCTGATCAACACCCATGTCGAAAATGCTTATGGTGTAGGTGCTGGCTGCCAGATCCAGATGTGCGATGAACCGGTACCAGTGAGTGGTGTCGACCACCGTCGTTCCGTGGATGTTTGTGCCCGATCCATCGCCGTTGCCGTCGTCCGCGTAAAACTGTATGTCAGTTTCACTGCCGCTGGCGCTGTGAAAACCAAAGATGCAAGCGCGATAAGTGTGATAGACCGCTCTTTCAGCATACAATACACTCATAAAATTATCATACCCTGCCTGCAGTGTGGCATAGCGGCTAGAACCACTCCATTGACTGGGTGGTCGGATGTCTCCGGCAAGCCGGACAATACCGTTCGACAGAATTGTGCCGGTTGGATGTCGAACAATCAGGTGCCTGCCCCAAAGGCCACGGCACAGGCAGGCCAGCGGATTGCCACTGTCATCGTTAACCCGCGCATAAAGATCACAGTCGTTGCGCCCCTCCACCCAGCCATCCTGAATCCACTCTTTGTTGCCATACGGATCACTACCGTTCGGAGAGCAGAGGGTTTTTGCATTGTATGGCATGGTGTAACTTTTTTCAGCAACCGGCCCGATGCTTGTCCGCACGGAAAAATCGTTGATGTAGATCGGCGTTTTTTGTGCGAATAGCTGTATGTTGGTGGCTGGTAACAGCCCAATAAGTAAAATTATGCACGATGATTTAAACTGATTTCTTATCATCTTGCAAAACTGAAAGGTTGTTTTCATGAGTGTTCTCCTATTACTTAGTTAAGCGTTTTTTGTAATGACAGTTTTCAAATATGCCATTTAATGTATTTAGATTTTTTCAAAAAGTTGAGTTTCAAGCAATTGCGTAATTGGCCAAATTGAGTGTGAAAATCCACATATTCTTCTTAGCGACTTAGCGTCTTTGCGGGATGTTATCTCATCACCCTCTTTCGTCGGTTAATTTCACAATCAATTTGTTTAAAAACGCAATGGACGTAACTCCTACGTCTGTAGCATCATGGTATTGTTCCGATAAGGTTCTGTCGATTTGAATGGCTGAATAAACGCAAAGCAAAGGAGTATGTGGTTATGAAGATGTTTAGTGTTCTGAGTTGTTTAAATTCAATAATCGTTTGTCTGTTTTTTACTATCGCGCTCTGTGTTGATGCCGCATCGGTGCCGGATTTCTCACAGACGACGGGCACGCGCATTGTTATGGCAGAGGATTTATATCCCGATCTGACCAGCCTGACCCTCTCGGTTTGGGTCAAGAGCAGTGCGCCGCCGGTGGGCGGCAACAATCACGGTGCGATCGCCGGACGTGGCTATCTGGGGGCGTTTTCCGGATTCGGACTTTTCATGCACAACGATGGCAGAGTCTGCTTTCAAACACGTAACGGCGGCACCAGTGTGCAGGCGGCGGCAACCTTCCCCTATGACGGCGGATGGCACCATGTAGCCGGTGTGCGCAATGGCAACGACACCCGCATCTATATCGACGGAGAGTTGCTGGATACGGCGACTGGAGCGCTGGCCACCCTTTATCAGAGTGGACGCTCCTTCGCCCTGGGACAGCGTCATTCAGGTGGCACAGGTTGGCAGTATCCGTACAACGGACTCATGGCGCAGGTGCAGCTCTGGGATTATGCCCGCACCGCGGAGCAGATCCAGGCCGACATGTTTCGCCGCCCAGTCGGCGATGAGCCGGGACTGATCGGCTATTGGCCTCTCGATGAGGTTGC
>JAGYOL010000187.1 GCA_018399555.1 Kiritimatiellia bacterium
CCACCGTAAGCGCCTGCGTCCGTATAGGCATTGGTATGAGTCAGTGCTGTGCCGTCCAAGTATATCTTGGTTCCAGGCAGACCAGCCAGATTAGTCACCTTTTCCACCTGCATCGACAAGCGGTACCAGGCATCAGGATTGATGGCACCAATACTGTCTACGATAGAGTTTGTGGTAAACGGGTCTAATGAGCCGTCGAACCAAAGGTGGTGAACCACCAGATTGGACTGCGCATTCACATACAGGGCGATCTTGGCATCACCGGCATCAATCTCCGGATCATCCTCGCTGGGCGTGAATTGAATCAGAGTATCAATGTAGGCAGGAGCCGAAGCTATGCTTACACCGGCCGTACGCGAGAGCGTATTGCCTTCGGTATCCAAATTCAACACCAGCTCGGAGGTCTCGTTACTGATCGGTCCGTCACCGACAAAGTCCGCATAGGCGGCGTTGGTGGCGACGATCGCTGATGCATCACCCTCAGCAGCCAGCCACACGTAGTTGGTTAGCTCTTCAATTCCCTCTTCGTAGGTTGTGTATTTATACTGCGAGATCGGCAGATCCAGACTTCCATCCGGTGCCTCAAACGAGTCCGACACGTAATCCATCGCGGTTGCATTCAGCGCACAGGCGCACATGCATACAGCCACAGATTTAAACAACTGTTTTAAAGTCAGGTTCATAGTAAACCCTCCTAACATCTGTTTCGACCGTGCATTTAAACGGTCGCAATTTATAGAATCCCGAACCATGTCATCTTTTGGGGAGACGCCACCGCTCAAGACCATTCTTTCGTTGTGTAGCACCATCATAGGTTTAAAGGCGGCATAATGCAAGTGCAAAAACAAATATTTGCAGTAAAAAAATCAATATCTTTTTTGAAGGTTTCAGGTAGGCCTGCTGGTGGTTATCTACCTCCGACCTCCGGGCTGTAGGCATAGACCACAGTTACTGCGGTGCGGCCTTATCCTATTTACGGCAAAATGGCAACTGCCGTTTTTAGGATTATTGCCGCGCATGCAGCACTCTTTGCCTGTTACCTCGCTAGCGTTCGACCGCTTGGACGATCTTTTCGCGTGTTCGCTTGCGGAAGACCAGGTGGCCGGTCATAATCAGCAGCACCGCTGCTGCGGCAATCGCCCAGCGCCAGTGCGGATCGGCCAGATAATCGGCCACACTGTCGCCCACCAGATCGGTGACGGCTAAAAAGAGCACAATCTGTAGCAGGGTGATCAACATAAGCATGGCCGTAAATTTGAGAAAACGGTAGCGCATCACGCCAGCCGCCATGAAAATCACAGTGCGTACACCCGCCACAAAACGCGCCAGAAAGAGTGCTTTGATCACATGGCAGGCGAAAAACTCTTCAAAGCGCTCAATGGTGGCGTTTTTGATCCAGCCCCATTTCACACAGAATTTAATCGCATACCGGCCGATCAGATAGAGGCCGATATCCCCCGCCATACTGCCGGTCAGCATCCAGAGCAACGCCCACCACCAGTTGACCCGGCCGGCGGCCACCAATAGACCGGTCGCGCAGCGGCCCGCATCTTCGAGAAAGCAGACCGCCAACGCAATCAGCAGACCCTGCAGCCAGATATTCTCGATAAACTGCTCATACAGCTCCGCAAAAAGGGTTTCATTCATCTAAGTCTTCCTCCGGCAGCAACACACCGGCCTCGCCGTTCGGCTGATCCTCGACATCGCGCAGAGTGCGCTGCATGGCACGGGTGCGCACCTGCGCACTCTTAAGCACATTGTCAGCCTCACCGATTTTTTTCTGCACCTTCTCAAAAACATTGCCGAATTTCATAAATTCGCTCTTCACGGAACCCAGCACCCGCCAGACCTCGCTGCTGCGTCGTTCAATCGCCAGGGTTTTGAATCCCATCTGCAGGCTGTTCAACAGGGCGGTCAGGGTGGTGGGGCCCGCCACCGTAATGCGGAAATCCCGCTGCACGCGGTCAACCAGTCCGGGAGAACGCAGAACCTCGGCGTAGAGACCCTCGGTCGGCAGAAACATGATTGCGAAATCAGTGGTGTGCGGCGGTGCCACATACTTGCGGATGTCACGCGCGCTGTTGATAATCTGGCGTTCAAGCTGGCGCAATGCCTGGTCAGCGCCCTCCCGGTCGGCAGCTTCAACAGCCAGCTGCAACCGCTCATAATCCTCTTTGGGGAATTTTGCGTCGATCGGCAGCCAGACCGGTGCGCCGCCAGCTTCTTCCCGTCCGGGCAGCTTGACGGCAAATTCCACCAGGTCGTTTGAATCCGGATTGGTTTTCACATTGCGGCTGAACTGCTCGACTGTGAGGGTCTCCGAGATGATCGCCTCCAACTGATACTCCCCCCAGGTGCCGCGCGCCTTGACATTGGTCAGCACCCGTTTCAAATCACCGACCCCCGTAGCAAGCTGGCGCATCTCACCGAGACCGCGGGCCACATCCTCAAGCCGTTTGCTGACCTGCTCAAAGCTGGCACCGAGCCGTTTTTCAAGGGTGTCATGCAGCTTTTCATCCACCGTGCGTCGCATCTCTTCAAGTTTGACGCCGTTCTCTGCGCGCATCTTCTCCAGATTCTCCGCGAGTGTGGTGCGCAACGATTCCAGCTGATGTCCCTGAGTGTCGGAGAGCCGTGTCAGGGTTTCGGTCAGCTCCTGTCGCTGCCGGTGGGTTCCCGAGCGTAACTCTTCGAGCAGTTTGACAACCTCTTCGCGCAGGGCCCTGGCCTCTCCGCTGTGCATACTCTGCTGGCGCGACAACTCCTGGCGCAACGCCTCCTCCGTCTGTCGCAGCTGATCGCCGGAGGCCGCCTTTCTGAGCAGCAGCGCAACGAGCAGACCGAGTACAGCCAGCAGTAGAAAAATTATCATGATATCGACCATCGATCTCTCCCTCTCCACCTGATTGAACGCACAGATCAGTATCAGCTTTTTTCTGTTTTTCTTCAATCACCGATTTGCAGATGCACTGCAAAAAACAAAGGCTTCAAAATCAAAACATAAAGTTGCGGAGTATGCCCTTCATTGCTACAATGACGCGACTATCAGGTAATAAAGAGCGAGGGGAAAGAGATGAACGACTGGAAAAATGAACTGAGTGACATCATTAGCAGCAAGGCGCGCAGTTCCCGCGCCCAGCAGGAAAACGCGGTTTTCGAGGAGTTTCTGGACAATGTGGCGCTGCCGGCTCTGAAAGCGGTGGCCGAAGAACTGCGAACCAGACACGAACGTGAAACCCAGGTGCGTCGCGCTCCCGCCTCGGTCACACTCAATGTGCGCTATGAGGACAGCGACGAAATAACCTTTCAGATTATGAAACATTTTGTGCAGAACGGTATTCTGCCCCGTGCAGAGGTGCGCCTCAACCGCGGCCAGAAGATGTTCAAATATGCCGAGATGTTTAGAGATGATCCGCAGACCTATCCGATCTCCGAGGTCACCAGCGATGATGTGATCAGAACTTTTCTCAAATTCTATCGCCAGACTATGGATAAAAACCTGCGCTCCACCGCCGATTGAGCACAATTGACATATTGATTCCGTCCATTGTATATGAAAGAGGTATATGACTGAACAATCCGCCGAACTTCTGAGCCGCCTGATCGCGGCGCACAGCACCCCCGGCGATGAGAGTCAGGTGGCCGCAATACTCGCTGAAGAGTGGCGGCAGAACGGCTGGCAGATCACGAAACACGGCTCTTATGCCCTCTCGGCCAGTCGGCGGTCGCTGTTCGCACGCCGCCAACCGCGCATGTTGATCTGCGCCCATATGGATTCACCGGGATTCATTGTTATCTCACCTGCCTGGAGTTTTGATGAAAAATCGTCAGCCGCCGCGGTGCAGATCGTTACCCTCGGTCAACCCGCAATGGATGAGAGCAGCTGCGCCGGGAGGCTCAAATGCCGCAACGGCATTTTCACGGGCACCATCCGCCGAACGGAGGACGGCGGCGATGGTGAACTTTATCTCTTTGAAACCACGACCTCAGAGGCGCGCAAAGCCGATCTGTGCATCGGCGACCGCGTCTGCTTTAAAGCCCGCTTCACAAGCGATAACAATATTATCAGCGCCCCGTTTCTGGATAACCGGCTGGGCTGCTGGATGCTGGCTGAGATGGCCGCGTTGCCTCCCGGCTGGAACAGGCGTTATGAGGTTATCCTGGGGGCAACCGGCTCGGAGGAGATGACCGGTCACGGTGCGCAGGTTCTGGCCGCGCAGCTGCAGACCGATCTGATCGTTGTGCTGGATGCCACCTACGTGACGGAGACGCAGGGCGTTAAATTGGGTGGCGGTGCGGTCGTGACGCTCAGCGACAAAGCGGTGCTGCTGGCTCCAGCCATGCGCGACCGCATCAGCCGCATAATGCAGCAGGCCGAAGTGCCGATTCAGTTTGAAGCCTATAACTTCAGCGGCACCGACGCCCGCGCCTGGCCCTCGCAGGGCAGCCCCGCACCGGTCATCGCGCTTTTAATGCCGACCTGCGGCAATCACACCCCCTGCGAACAGGCCGATACGGCTGATCTGATCAACTGGCAAAGAGCTGTTCTTTCACTGGAGAAGCTCTTTTAAAAACAGAAATCTGACAAAACGCAGCTGCTTGCGCCTGCCCTGCGGCTGAAAGCAGCTTTAGTCGCTATTCAATCAACTTCTGCCATAAAAAACAAGAAAATGTAGCCGGAACCAAGCGGGGTCGTAGTTAAGATATTTGACATTTGTTTTGACATTTTTGAACAATAAGTGCGCCATTCTTGCACAAATGTA
>JAGYOL010000188.1 GCA_018399555.1 Kiritimatiellia bacterium
GGGTCGTAGCTAAATATTTGTACATTTGTGCAAGAATGGCGCACTTATTGTTCAAAAATATCAAAACAAATGTCAAATATCTTAACTACGACCCCTCCCTTAAATTCTTGTTTTTTACGACAGAAACTAAAATTATAGCGACTAACACAGTCTCGGTAGCGGCAGCGGATTTTGCCGCCTGCGCAGTTCGGCAACTTCTTTAATTCTCATTCGAGTGCAATCCGCCGGATCCGGCTGAAAAAACAATATTGGCACGCTCGGAATCATCCGGCAACGCTTTGGAACAACTCCAGATGCATGCTCCGCAGTGAATACACTTTTCACGATCAAACTCAGGCGGTGAGTTCTCCTCTCCCGGCATAATAGCCTGAGCTGAACATATCTCGATACAGGTGCGTTCCGTGCAGCTCTGACAGAGTTCGGGCTGCGCAAAATTCACATGATCGGCAAAGCCACCCGCCGCCTGCACCTTACCGCCTTTGAACAGAACATCCTGGTGCGACATCAGCAGTTCTCCATCCATCGGAATTTCCGGCCATCCCGCCAATGACATCAACGTGTCGTGCAGCGGCTGTTTGTCCTTGGCGCATTTCGCAACAGCCTGTTCCAGTTGCTCTTCCGAAACCCTTTCGGCAAAGCTCTGACGCAAGGTTTTAATGCGTTGTGACGGAGGCTTGGAACGGGCCGAAAGATTGAGTGCTCCCCCGGTTATGCCGGTAAGCGCTGTGCCCATCAGACCTTTTAGAAAGCCATCCTGAAAACCATCTCGCGCCTTTTTCGCCCGCTCAAGTTCTTTATTAAGCGGATCGGTACGACGTCGACGCAGATAAGCTTCATCTAAATTATCTTTTGTAAATGGTTTTTTCTCGCGCAGCAGTTCAACAACACCTTCGGCTAGCAGCATACCGCTGCGCCAGGCCTCATCAACACCAGAGTTAGTCAGAACATTGGTAGTTCCGGAACCCTCTCCGATACGGGCGAATCCGTTGCCGCAGAGCAACGGTTCACCACGCACGCCAGACTCCTGCAGCGATTTTGCACCCCATGAACGCAGACGGGCACCTTCCAGATGACGCCAAAGGTAAGGATGGCGCATCCAGTGCTGTAGGTAGGTGTAGGTTGTACGCACCGGCGAGTCAAACCAGGAGGGCACAAAAACGCCCAGCGAAGCCGTACGGTCGGGATAGATATACATGAAACCGAATATCTCGGGTTCAGGAAAACCAAGCGTGTGAATCACACTGCCCGGCTCAAGCTGGCAACTTTCCGGCAACTCAACCACCGCCTTCATGCCTACAGCCCAATCATGCTGATGATTACCAGCCGGCAGACCGAAATGCCGGTCAAGCCCGCGACCAACCGCACCAACAGGTCCGTCTCCCACTACAACCAGAGGTGCCAGAACATCCATCCCCGGCATGTAGGTCGCCGGATCAGGACACCCCCTCAAATCAACCCCCTGATCAACCAACCTTACTCCCTTGACTTTGTCGTCCTCTATCAATGCTTCACTCACCGGTGTGCCAGGCCAAATCTGAACCAGGCCGCTGCCCATCAGCCGGGAACCCGCCCATGACATAAACTGCCCCATCGACATAACCAGGCCATCATCTTTGCGCAGAAAAGAAGGTATCCAGGGCAGTTCAACCGCCTGCGGCCCTTTACCCATAGCAAACCGTCCACCTTTGAAGACGGTATCAACGAACTTCGTGCCGATTGAACGCTGACTTGCCCCTGTGTGATCAAAGAGATAAGCTACTTTCTCCCTCCCGGTTTCAACCGCATTGGGTATCTCTTTGGTTAAATCCAGATCGGGAAATGAAGCCTTGATGGATTTCGCACGGGTGACAATGCCAGAAACACCGAAACCAATGTCATCCGCCCTCTCATAACACATGATCTGCAACGGCATGCCCGGCATGATAGTGCTTTCAAAAGCGGGGGTCCCGTCTTCATTGACCAGCTTTCTGGTTAAAGTTGTCAGAAAACCGGCATTGGCCGGTCCGAAACCGACACAGACAATGTCAGCCTCCATCTGCTGTCTTTCAATCTCGCTCATAACTGAATTTTCCCGGGGTTGTTGAGTTAATCGCCGGCAAAGCTCAAAAAGCCTCCCACCACGCGATAACGATTATCCCGCATAGTGCCGGAAACAGCACGCCGACGCTCGCTTTAGATTGCAATTGCAAGTCGGTCAACGCGCATAGCTATCACAACGGATAATCCAGAGCTTCCGGAATCATCACGGTGGCCAATGCCAACGCCGCACGATCATGCGCCAGTTTGCAACCAACCAGAGAAGCATCCAGCGCCGAGCGCATAGCTTGAAACTCTTGCTGCACCTCACCAGTCTCGTGCACTTCCTTGTAATAACCGTAGAAGAGCTCACAGCATATTCTGCCCACCTCACCGGCGGCCCGCGTCGACTGAATGCAGCAGAGATCGGAGAAGGTGTTCACATAACCCTCGATCTCAGAACTGAGTACCGGATGCTC
Organism: Kiritimatiellia bacterium; assembly: GCA_018399555.1. Lineage (GTDB taxonomy): Bacteria > Verrucomicrobiota > Kiritimatiellia > RFP12 > UBA1067 > M55B167. Next base: position 2,496 of record JAGYOL010000188.1, read on the forward strand.
AGGACCCTTGGCAGCCAGTTCACGCACGTCGCTGATCAGTGAGCGCGCAGCCACCAGCCAGGATACCGCGTCCGCCAGCGGGAAAAGCACCCCCTGGTGCTGATTTTTGTATAGTTTGCCGCCATAGCTGTCTCTGGCACCGGTCAGCCACTCGCGGGTCCACTTCCACATCTCAAAACCCGCCGCCAACGCACCGGCACCCATATCAGCACCTTCAGTTTCCAGCCGCTTCAACCTCTGAACCCATAAATCTATCTGCTTGATGAAGACCGGATTATTCATCGTCACGCTGAGATGACGTCGCTGAACAACCTCAGGACCCTCGTATGTGGCTTCAAGCTGACCATCTGTCCATTTCTGGAACAGAAACCCGGGACAGTCTTCGGTGATTCCATAACCACCCATCATACTGACCGCCTCACGCATCGTATTCACTCCATGCCCGGTGCTCCAAAGCTTGCAGGCGGGGCACAATATGTTGGTGATGGCGTCCAACCAAACGAAATGAACCATGTCATCGTTGTACAGCGCATCAATTGCCGCCTGATCACCGGATTCCTGCATCATCAGCTCGATGCACTCGATCGCCTTTGCCTGCGGTTCGCGCAAAGCCTTCATCATCCTGCGACCGCCGGTGATACCCTCCTCAGCCAATCTGGCGTAAACCCGCTCTTCGACCGGTACCAGCTCATCATACAGACGGGTGGTCTCAAAGCCCAGCGAAGAACCGGCCTCCCCGGCAGCCCAGACGTCTGCCAGCCGATGCAACGCATCCTCCTTCATCTGCAAACCAAGATCATATCGGGGAGAACCCTCCTCGATGCCGGCGGCACCACGGAAACGCGTGCGGTGATAACGAATCACCGGCTCAACCGCCGAAACCAGCTTGGCCGCCGTCATAACTCCGACCGTCACCCTGGTCCGCGAAAAAACCGCCTCGATAATCTCGCTGTGATTCAAATTGGGAACTATCCTGCCATCTTTAATGGTGTAACCGCCGATAATGCGACTGGCCGGAACCTTGAGATTGAATATCGGATCACATGTGTTGGAAAGCTGATGTACCATTTTCAGCGTCGGACTGCCGCGGTCAAATGTGCCTTCATCCCCCTCTTCCAGAATTATCATGCATGAACTGGCAATCCGTTCATCACCTGTGTCAACCGCCGCAGTTATGAAATTGGCGACCTCCATGTTGGTAATGAACCGCCCGCGCTTCTCAACTCGCAACATCGGCTCGGCACCCTCCTCCCACTCAGCGACACTGACCTTGCCGCAAAGCACCCCCGTGTCAACACCGACATACGGCAGAGGCTCTGTCAGAGCAAACGCGCCACGCCAGGTCTTGCGATCCTCACCAGAGTGCGCGGGCGCACACAAACTCATGTAACGCTGCTTCTGCTCTGCAGTGCCCTTCTCGACAATCGGCCCCAATGCCAGATTGTTGACCAGCGAGGTTGTCGAAGCACCTCCGTCAACCCATGAAAGCTCATAGGCAATCGCCGCCAGGGCCAAATTGCGCGGTCCATCAATGATTCCCCCGCAGGACGGATCGAGTCCGGCAGCTGTGATACCAGATTCGTCAAAAGCACGGTACATCTCATTTTTGGCCGCAGTCCATTCATGAGTATTACGCTCTCCATCAGCCACAAGACGGGCAATCAGAGTGCGGGCAACCGACCGGGCCCCCATCACCGCCATCTGAATGTCATAACGCTCAGCATATCGCCACATTATCTGTCGCACTTCATCACCGGGCAACATGCTCATCGTCCTGCGTTTATCTGCACTGCTCATAACTTCTTTTCCTTATTGAAACTTCCACAATAATCACCGAAAGAACACAAACGCTCACATCCGGCCAAAATGACAAATATCCAAAAAATGTCAAAGTCACTCTTTATACATTAAATCAAGGTGATTTGGCAAGAGTAAATAACTGTGGCTGACAACAAAACAAAAACCGCGAGAAGCAATTTCTCACGGTTTTAAACGGTTTTAAACAGTATGGTGCTCGGGGGGGGACTCGAACCCCCACGGGTCTCCCCACATGCCCCTCAAGCATGCGTGTCTGCCATTCCACCACCCGAGCGGAAATGGCCTTCACTTTATAGGATCTGCGCCCCTGAAAGCAAGTGAAAAGAGGTGATTTCATCAAAAACTTTATGTAAACAGGTCGCTCATTTTCTTGTTTTTTATGGCAGAAGTTGATTGAATAGCGACTAACCCTGGCTTTAAACAAATTGCCTCTTGAAAACAACATCA
>JAGYOL010000189.1 GCA_018399555.1 Kiritimatiellia bacterium
CTGCGCGTTTTGGAGATTTAATTCTGCTCAATTCAGCACCACATCCAGTTTGAAAACGTCCGTAACGCAGCGATACAACCGCCAGAATTAGCATTGCCGCTATCAAATTGCGCATCGGTTCTGTTTATGGTTAAATAAGAACGTTGCTTATTTTTTAGTTTCATTTAACCAATTCAGCATTGAGGAATAATTATGTTTTTCAGGATGCACTTATGCTTCTGGCTTACAATGTTCGCATGTACGGCGGCTGTTAAAGGTTCAGCTCTGCCGGAACTTTCGGTTGCTCTCGGCAAACACAACCAGGGCAGAGGTCTGATCATTCCCTCCGGCGGCGACGGTCGGAACGAGGCTGCGGTGATTGACAACCAGACGGTGCGACGTGTAACGGAGGACTCTGGTTATCTATACGTCAAGATAGATCATGATGACTACAAACAGGGCCCGATAGATCTCTACGTCTCGGCGGAGGTTTATGACGACGACCTGAAGCGGATAAATCTGACATTTGATCAGTTCAGCCGTGATCTCGGACGCAACACGAAATACACCGCCGCGGAACAGGCGTACTTTATGACCGGTGAACAGTGCTGGCGCACCCTGCACTTTTTTCTGCCCGACGTGCGTCTCGGACATGGCCAGAACCACAATGCCGACTTCCGTTTTGCCGCCCCCGGACTGGCCTTTCGCAAAATCAGGGTCGGTTCGCAGCGTCCCGCGGATTTCAATGAGCAGGGCGGTATTGATCAGCAGACTCTGAAAAACATTGCTGTGCATCGCAAACCGGGCATGGAGCTGACCTTCGGCAGCGACGCCACCCCGGCTGAAGCCGCAATGTTCCGTGCGCTCTCAGCCACCAGCGTCGAGAGTTACGTGCATTGGGCGGGAGTGGAGCCGGAGCGCGGACGCTGGGATTGGAGCAAGTGGGACCAGCAGGTTGAAACTCTGCGCCGGTCCGATCTGCAGTGGGTTCCCTTTCTGATTGCCGGGCCGGCTTACGCCACCCCCCTCTGGTTTCAGAACAGCTCGGAATCAGCGGTTTTCAAGTGTCTGGAACACAACACCGAGAGCAAGGTTCAGAGCCTCTTCAATCCCGCCCTGCCGGCACAGGTTAAGCGTTTTGTTCAGGCGTTCGCAGAACGCTACCGTGACACCGGCATAATCGAATCGCTGCTGCTGGGCGTAACCGGGATCTACGGCGAGAGTATCTATCCGGCCGGTCCTCAAGGCGGCTGGACCACCCGACTGACGGGCGAGTACCACAACCACCGCGGCTGGTGGGCCGGCGATCGTCACGCCGTGCACTCCTTCCGTACCGCTATACACAAGGAATACAGAAAAATACGCCGCCTCAATGCCGCCTGGGGCACGGCTTATATATCTTTCGATGAGGTTACAACCTTTCTACCCGAAGATGCTCCCAACCTCAGAGCACGCGCCGATTTCACCGAGTGGTATCAGCAGGCCATGACCGACTGGTCGGTTTTCTGGGTGAAAACGGTTCGTAGCGCTTTTCCCGATACTCCGATCTACCTCTGCACCGGCGGTGCCGGTGATCCGATGCTGGGAGCCGACTTCACCGCCCAGACGGCGGAGATCGCACGCTATGGGGCCGGTGTCCGCATCACCAATGAGGGCAGCGACTACGCACACAACTTTTCGCGTACGCGCGAAGTTGCCACTGCCACCAGACACTATGGAACGTTCTGCGGTTTTGAACCGGCAGCCAAAATCAACGCCGTCGGCATAGTGGCACGTATCTACAACGCCACCGCCTCAGGTGCACGGCAGCTACACGACTACACCGCCAATACATTCGACAAAGGGCTGGACTCTTTTCAGAATTTCCGGGTAAATGCCCACCGTCTGATACCACGCAAACCAATCCTTTCCACGGCGGTTTACCTCTCCCGTGAAAGCTGGGCTCTCGACAACAACGCACACAGCAGCTGTTATGAACTCTCGCGCACCCTGCGGGATGTAACCGACTTTGATTATGTGACCCGACGTTCGCTGGCCGACGGACATCTCAGCGGATACAAAACTCTGGTACTCACCCACTCGCCGGTGCTGGAACCGCAGAGTGCCGAGGCAATTGAAAAGTGGGTCCGCAAAGGCGGTCATCTGATCGCCGCTACAATACCCGGTGAAACGCTGGGCGGCACTTTGTACGACCATCAGGATTGGCGCATGCGTCTGTTTTCAGAGTCTCGACCCGCGGCTCCGATCATGATCCCTGTGATCAAAAGCACCATCCCTGAACGCTGGCAGCTGCAGATCGGCAGCAAAAACGATGAAGAATGGCTTTTCGGAGAGTGGAGTCACCGGGAAGAAGGGGGCGAGTGGAAAGAGCATAAAAATGCAACCATGCGCTGGAGCGGAGCACATCCGGGGGTGTTGCTTCCGGTGTTGCCTTCAACTGAACACACCGTGCGATTGAGTCTCTCGGTGCCGCCGCAGGCACTGCCTGCCGACGGCGTTGCAGTGCGAATCAACTCCCGCCCCGTCGGACAAATCACCAAGAGCGGACGGCAGCGGTGTGAATTTACGATTCCCGCCGCGATCATCGGCAGCCGGTGCATTGCCGAACTGAAGTTGGAGACTAAAAGCTGGCGGCCCTCGGAAATTGACAGCCACAGCAGTGATCAGCGCAATCTGGGTGTCTCGGTCCACCTGGTTGAAATCTGGCGTGCGGGTGCACAGAACAAAGCTGTGAGCAATGCGGAGCTGGCCTTTGAACCGAATCCGACGACGCTGCGGACACTGCAATGCAGAATCGGCAGCGGTAAGACCACCTTCCTGCCGGGGCTCACTGCGGATGAACGACTGATTGCAGCACTGGCCGCTGCGGATTATGACGGCAGGATTGATCGACGTTATGCAACCCACACGGCGGATGGAATTCTCTGGTTTGATGCCAGTGAAGCTCGTATATTTCAGGTTGCCCCCCCTGATCTTACAATCGGAGATTGAACCGCAGCCGAAGGTGATGATTCGCAAACCGACACAGAAACGATATTTCAAATCAACGTTACACCGCAAAACAGGAATATGAGAGAACAATCTTCAGAGATGCATAAAATCCCGCGCAGAGTGTGGCTTGAGATCAGCCGTGAAGCACTGGCATCCAACTACCGTGCCGTCTGCGCACGGGTCGCGCCGGCTGAGGTTATGCCGGTATTGAAAGCCAATTCATACGGACTCGGCGTTCTGCCCATTGCCGAGGTTCTGCGTGAGGCGGGAGCAATGCGTTTCGGAGTGGCCGAACCTTACGAGGCCATGCAGCTTCTTCCTTTGGAACGTTCGGTTCATATTCTCAGCAGTATTCTGCCGGAAGAGATTGCAGCGATGATCGAAGCCGACGTCATCATTCCCGTCACCAGCCTCGACGGCGCACGACTAATCAGCCGCACGGCGGAAAAGCTGCATAAATTCGCCAGTGTCCACTTCAAAGTTGACACCGGCATGGGACGTCTGGGCATCCTGTATGATGATGCTTTCTCCGTGATCTCAGCTGCCTGCGAGCTGCCGGGAATGCTCTGCGAAGGTATTTTCTCGCACTTCCCCCTGGCCTACAACCGCGAATCACCGGTGACCCCCGCACAGATCGCAAAATTCAAAGCTTTACTTGCCCGACTCTCTCAATCCGGCATTTACTTCAAATATGTGCACATTGCCAACAGCGACGCCGTCAACAACTTCCCCGACTCCTATCGTCCACCTTTCAATCTGGTACGCACCGGCATCAATCTGCATGGTGCCTTCGACGCTCAGGGCGACCGTTCGCTGGATATTCAGCCGGTACTCACACTGAAAACGCGTTTGACCGCCGTGCGCGAGCTACAGTCCGGCAGCTCGATAGGCTATGGCCACACCTATACGCTGAAGCGTAAAAGTCTTGTCGGAACCATTTCGGCGGGGTATGCGGACGGTCTGCCGCTTTCACTCTCGAACCTAGGCAGTGTGATTATCCGCGATCGTCTCTGTCCGATTGTCGGACGTGTTTCGATGGACTACACCAATGTGCTGCTCAACGGTGTAACCGACGCTCAGATCGGTGATGATGTAACCTGTCTGGGAGCAACCGAATCGCAGTGCATCACAATCGAATCCTGGGCGCAGCTGAAAAACACCCACCCCTATGAGATAATCTGTTCGTTCGGCAACCGTGTGGAACGCCGCTACATCTGAGAGATCACAGAGATGAGCTGAAAGGAGCGGGAGAAATTTATCTTCAACTGAATCGAGTGATTCGAAAATAAACCCGCGCATTCGCGGTCAAGTCCTGATTTAAAGTTGTCTCTTTTTTGTTAATCATGTAATCATGTCTGAAATTATTTTCTCTCCGAGTTTATTGTCTCCGCGGGAAAATGCCCGCCGAGGACATCTTTATCGCACCGCGCAGAGGAGGACAATAAAACCGCCGGGTGGCGGATTACTACTCCACCACGACACGGAAGCCCACGTTATAGACCGGCTGATACGGACGGTAGGCTCGTCTGAAAGAGGCTGTCGCATGTTTGGATCTGTCCCACCAGGAGCCGCCCCGGACGACGCGCTTTGCCTTTAAATGAACATCGTTGCGTCCATCATACTCGTTGTAGGGATAGGGAGCATAGACCGATCTTGTCCATTCGGCAACATTGCCGTGCATCTCCAGCAGTCCCCAGGGATTGGCCTTCCATTTGCCGGATGTTTCACTCAGGAATCCACCGTCATTCACGCCGCGGGATTGCGGAATCCAGTTGTCATAGATGTT
>JAGYOL010000019.1 GCA_018399555.1 Kiritimatiellia bacterium
GACAGAAACTAAAATTATAGCGACTAAAGTTGCCCCGCTGAACAGGAGCGCAGCCATAATTTCAGAAAATCTGATTCTGATGAGTTGCTGTTATAGCGGCTGGAAGTTGTTTTCAACCACCGAATCAAGGCAGCCGTTTAAACGGACAGAGTGCGGGCCGCAACCGCTGATAAAGTTATTCGTAACCGTTATGTTCCGATGCATATCAAGCGATATCTCCCGACGCTTTTCACCGTAAGCACCGGCCTGGATCGCGGCTGCGCCGTTTTCAATATAATCTTCTGTGTATCCGCACCCGCTGATCCGATTGCCGCGCACCATTACATCGGCAACATGCAACCCTTCATGTGGAAAAACACCGATATGCAGGGCGCAGGAGGCGCAGCGCTCAAAGGTGTTGTTTTCGATAACACCGAACTCCGATCCCAGCAGTACGCCGAAACGGGAGTTGTTGCGGATCAGGTTATCGGCAACATAAAAGGAGCGATTATTTTTGGTCAGATTGTAAACACAGGTGACACCGCCTTTTTTGTCACCGTCGGGCACCACCGTACCGATTCTGTCGGCAAAGCTCACAACTCTGGATTTAACATCTCTCTTCACCACCTTTGTGCGGAGCGGCAAAGCACCTTCGACCGCCGTCCACAACGCCACCTTATCACCGGGATCAAGACGCATCACCGCATAGGGTTTAAGCTTCACAGAAAAATCATCGACTGCGGTGGCAACCGGATCTCCGACTGAGTGAAAATTCATGCAGTCATCACCATTGGCGACAAATTCGCAACTCTGTACCCAGGGGCCGATCTCATTGCGACGCACATAGACACAGTCGGCGGTGACCGATGAATAACGTCCCGGCTTGAGCAGAACCGCGCAATGCGCGACAACCAGGGCTGAACCGTCTATACAGCTGACAAACTGACTCGGACTTGCGAAGGCCGTGACCGTGCTGATGCAGAGAGAGACCGACTTGACCGCGCGCAGAATGTTGCGGCTGTTCCAGCGGGCAACCCGCAACATAAGATCGCCGACTTCAAAATCCGATGTCTTGAACCAGGCCGGATTGAGCTGAATCAGGTGCAGCAACTCGCCGTTGCGCACAAAACTTCTCAGATAACTCTGCTTGCCATCATGAATATAGGTCTCCGAACGCGGTTTTATCGCGCCGGGGCTGGAGCGATCCAGCTGGCGCATATGGGTTCTGTCAGCGGCCAGCATCCGCGGATCATTCAATTCCAGCCCATTACCACCGGCGTCGCAAACCGATTTAAGCGTCATCTTATTACTGCCGGCATCGAGAGAGCGCACCTCGCAGAGAACGTAGGGCAGCGGGTCGTAATCCACCGTAAAGTTCCGCAGCACCACATTGGTACAGCAGTCCAGATGGAAAAGACGGTTAGCCGGATTAGTCACGATTATGTTGTGCCCATCGCCGTCGAACATCAAATCGCGAGTTTGATACAGTTTCATGATATCGATATCCGCGCAGCCCCACCGCACATCCTCGGTCAGGCGCACGGTGGCTGGAGCGGTTTTACGCGCCAGATCGAAGGCGTAGCGCACATCTTCGATCGAGTGACTTGCATCAATCGTGATGATGTTACGATCAAACATCGCCACTCTGAAACTCTGCGGTTCACTCCACCCGGCATTGGGATTAAGACGCGAGCGCACCCGCCAGTGGTAGGTTGCTCCCTGCTCAAAGCAATGCCCGACCGCAACAAAACGGTTGAGCGGCGTACGAGCCTGTATCTCTGGTCGGTCAAAATTCCGATTGGCGGCAATCTGCACCTCATAGCCCGGAAAAGCGGCGTCGGCATGCTGCCGCGGCCAGATCAGGTCGGGACAGATACCCGTAAGCTGCACATCTCTTGCGTGCAGACCCGACGCAAGTGCGGATATAAATAAAATTGGTCTCAGAAACTGCATGCACAGAATTGTAACATGCCGACGAATCGGAAACACTCTTTTTCGGATTTAAATCACTGCCTTTATGATAATCCGCACGAATGACATCTCACCAGGATATCAAAACAGCCTGCACCCTGAAATTACAAGCACCCACTTGCCAGGACGCAGGCCATCTGCGGGGCGAAAAATAAAGCGTGCTGCGGTACGTTGCGGATTCCATCTGCATTTTTCATTTTTCATTGTTTTCAGGCGTGATAAAGTTTATTATTCAAGTTCTTTGAATGTCTGGCGGACGAGGTCATTGCAAAAATGGCAGGTAACTGCAGGCTGAAGGACCGCCACATCTGTCCGACTACGTCGGAAAAAAATACAGGAGCCATCTGTGAAAAGTGTACGCACCTTTCTGACAATCATTACAATTCTGTCCGGCCTGGCCTACGCGACGGTGTCAGCCGGTCAGGATCGGCCCAACATCCTGTGGATAACCAGCGAGGACAACGGCTGTTTTCTGGGCTGCTACGGTGACAGCAACGCCGACACACCAAATCTGGACGATCTGGCGGAGCGCGGCGTTCGCTACGAAAATTGTTTTGCCAACGCCCCGGTCTGCGCCGTTGCACGCAGTTCCTGGATTCTCAGTCTGCCGGCTGTTTCATCAGGCATCCACCACATGCGCTGTAAGTACAGGCTGCCGGACGAGCTGATCCCCTATCCGACGCTTTTCAGGCGGGCTGGATATTATGTAACCAACAATGCCAAAACCGATTACAACACCCGATCGTTTGAAAAAGAAATCTGGGACGAATGCCACGGACGGGCACACTATAAAAACCGCAAGCCAGGGCAGCCTTTTTTTGCAATCTTTAATATCGGCACAAGTCATGAGAGCAGCATCTTTCCGAAAACTGTGGAACGCAGGGTCAAACGGGGGGAAATACCTAAGAAGCCCCAGGTGGCGGCGGAAAACATCAAACTGCCGCCTTATCAGGTGCGGACTCCCGAGACCATTCAAGACTGGCAGCGCATGTATGATTCCATCAAGCTGATGGATCGAGAGGTCGGGCAGGTGATCAGAGAGTTGGAAAAATCCGGAGAAGCGGACAACACAATCATAATTTACAACTCTGATCATGGTGGCATTACTCTGCGCAGCAAACGTTATCTGCATGACAGCGGCACCCGTGTACCGCTCATCGTTTATTTTCCGGAAAAATGGCGACATCTGGCACCGGGTCGGGCGGGATCGGTCAGTGATCGTCTGGTACAGTTTATTGACATGCCCCGCACATTTCTATCACTCTGCGGCATAGATATTCCGCAGCACTACGCCGGCAGGGTTTTTTTGGGTTCCGGTGTGGAGCCTGCTCCCGAGTATGTTTTTCTTTTCTCGAACCGCTTTGATGAGTGTCCCGACATGCGGCGGGCCATTACCGACGGACGCTGGAAATACATCCGCAACTATCAGCCGGATCGTCCCCGTTATCAGATGCTGCGCTTCATCTGGTTTCAGGAAGGGCAGCAGTCGCAATACCGCGCCTACAAAGCGGGACGCACCAGCGAAGCTCAAGCGGCGCACTACCGTGATCAACCACCGGAGGAACTCTACGACACCAGTACTGATCCGCATGAGATCAGGAATCTTGCCACCGAGAGCAATTTCAAAGAGAAGCTGCAAACTATGCGCCGCAAACTGGACAGTGAAATTCTGGCAAACCGGGATATCGGCTTCCTGCCTGAACCCCAGATGGCGGCAATTGACGCGGACAACGCCGGGAAAACCATTTATGAGTTCGCCCGCGACGACAGCAACTATCCGATGGAAGAGGTTCTGAAGCTGGCCAACATTGCGCATAAACGCAATCCGGCAGATATACCGGCATTCATTCAAGCCCTCGGCCATTCGACGGAAACGATCCGTTGCTGGGGCATGATGGGACTACGTATGCTCGGGACACAAGCCGCTCCGGTTAAAGCGCAGATCGAGCGGGCTCTCAAAGACTCCTCTGCCAGCGTACGCATCAACGCGGCCATCGCACTGGGAAATCTCGGCGAGAAAGAGCGTGCTTGCACTTTGCTGATTGAGGAAGCACGCTCCGCGACAACCGATCCGCACAGTCTCTGGGCGTTGGACGGCATCAAATATCTGGGCATGCCGCAGGTTGTCAGGACTATCGACAAGAAAGATATTGTGAAAAAGGGCAGAAACTATACCGGACGAACCTGGAAATTGCTCATAACAGGCGGTGATATGCACACTCCCGGCGGCAAGGGCTGGTAGGAACTGAAACATTACCCGACCTGTATCGACTGCTATACAAACCAAAACAATTTGTGCACGGAAACATTATAAGGGGTGATTTTTATCCTTAACCGTGCATCTACATAAAAAGAATCAACACATTAACAAGGAAGTACACATGCAGAAAATAAAGTCGTTGGCAGTTCTGAGCATCCTTTGCATCAGTTCTCTCTGCGCTGATACCGTAATCTTTAAGGGTGGTGACCGCCTGAGCGGCAGCGTAACCAAGGTCAAAGAGGGCAAAATGATCTTTGAATCCAAGGTGGCCGGAACCCTGACCCTGGACATGCAGGATATCCAGACCTTTGAAACCGAGCAGGCGATAACCATTGAAAAACCTGACGGCACGCGTGTTGAAAGCCGCAGCGTTGCCAGTGAGGCCGGCAATATCAAGCTGGCTACGGACAACACGTCATTGCCGTTGGGAGAGATCATCCAGATCAACCCCGAGAAGCCGACCTGGCACGGCAAAATCACGGCAGGTGCTATTTTAGCACGCGGCAATACACACAGCGAAACCGCCAATGCCGGTGCTCAGGCATCTTTACGCCGCGAGAATGACCGCATCTCACTGGCTGCCGGGTATCTCTTCGCCCGTCAGCGTGACACCGCAACCGGAGAGGATGACACCACAGAAGATCGCTGGTTCCTGAGCGGCAAATACGACTATTTCCTGAGTGAAAAATTATATCTGTACGCCAACGCCATGTACGAAAAAGACCGCATCGCCAATCTTGACATGCGTGTAACCCCTGGCGGCGGTGTCGGCTATCAATGGATTGAACGCGATGATTTCAATTTCAACACCGAGGCCGGTTTGAACTGGGTTCATGAAGAGTACTCAGATCCCAGTGAGACCCGTGATCACATGGCGATCAGGCTTGCCTACCATCTGGACAAAACTCTGTGGGAGAGTGTCAAGGCTTTCCATAACGTGACTTTTCTGCCCAGCACCGAACGCAGCGACATCTATCTGGTTTATGCCGACGCCGGTCTGGAGACCAGACTTGTCGGCAACTGGATACTGGAAGCCAAAGCCGAACTGCAGCACGACTCCACACCGGCGGCCGGTCTTGACAAAACAGACTACCGCTACATTCTGGGAGTCGGTTACACTTTCTGAAGCTGCCCGCAGCCCGAGGTCGGAGGTCAGGGGTCGGAGGTCAAGCATAAGGATAAATTCGGCAAAAGGTTAGGCGTGCTGTTACGCAACCTCGAACCATTTTTAACAAAAACAGAGCATTGACACAGACGGAAGGTCGTAATCCGGCTACAAACCGGATTTACGCCGGGCGACAACATGTTTAAAATCAAAATGCGGGGGTAGCCGCAGTAATTCATCCGTTTTTGAAATCGGTAAGATGTCCGATCAGAGAGCGAAAGCCACGCCAGTAGAATTTGAGGTCGGCCTTGAGATCACGAGTTGTCAACAGGCGCCGGATAATTGTCTCCGGATGTATGAACGCCTTATATACGCGGCGTACCGCCTCTTTGGTGTACGCCTCGGGAACGTCGCTTTTCATTACCTGACGTCGCATATCATAGTCGTTCCAGTCAAGGGTTAACAGCAGATCATTTTTCGAGAGTTCTTTAAACAGAGGAGTACCGGGATACGGAATCATCATCGTACACTGCAGGGTATAAGCGTCGCCCTTGCGCAACAGACGGCGCGCAAGGGCGACGGTATTTTCTATATCAGCTTCATGCTCCCAGGGGTAACCGAACATGATTGTGACATGCACATCCAGACCGGCGCGGGCGGCGTTATGTGCGCCGCTGATGATATCTTCGACCTTTAAATTTTTATTGAGTTTGTCGAGAGTCGGCTGGTTAGCCGACTCGACGCCGAAGAGCACCAATCGAAAACCGGCCTCGCGCATCAGCAGATAATCATCGTAGCTCAAGTGACCGAAGCGCATATTACAGTCGATGCGTATCCTTTTATTATAACCGCGATTGATCATCTCGTGGCAGAATGTGCTCAGCCAGCTGCCGACAGGCAGGCAACCAGTGTCATCCATTATCTCGCGAATACCGTATTTTTCAATAAGTTCGCCGATCTCATTAACACAGCTGATCGGGTCACGTGTGCGGAATGAAGGGTAGAGAGTTGTCCAGGAACAGAAGGTGCACTTGCCATGCCAACAGTCACGTCCGGCCATGATGTAGGTGCCGGGAGTTTCACGGTAATTACCGTTTTTTTCAGAGTAAAGCTTCCAATGCGTAAGCTCGCGGTCAATCCAGGGAATAGAGTTCAGGTCGTGATTCAGTTTGAAGGGGCCGCTGTTTTTAATTTCACAACCCTCACGCCAATATACACCGCCTTCCAGACGGCTTGTGTCCAGCTCACCGGATGACAAAGCTGCAAGCAGATTAAGCAGCAGAAAATCGTAATCGCCGCCGGTCAGGATATAATCAACCGGCGACTCCGCGAAGCTTTCATCGGGCAGCGCGGTCACATGGTCGCCCACCAGCACAACGATCACTTCGGGTTTTTTCTTTTTCAGTTCTCTGATATACTCCCAGTGTAGCTTTATCACCGGCGTTTTGGTTTCCAGCACCACAACATCCGGTTTGAATTCAGCGAGCTGTCGTGCAAACTCGTTCAGGCTCCACTCAAAAGCGATGCCATCCAGCCAACCGACCTCGTGTCCGGCACGTTTAAGCATGGTGGCCATCTGAGCCGGCACCACAGGATAGATATAAGTCGGACGCGAGAACCATTGAAACTGACGGTTCTGTGTTAAAAGAGGCACACCCTTTTCAGATTCAAACGGCGGATAGGCAATTGCTGCTCTCAAAACAAACTCCTTCTGATTGATTAAGTGACGGTCGGTATTTAAGCACAAACACCCAAGTGTAACGAGACATTTCGACGCAATTTACGTCAGCGAAGCAACCCTGCGGTTTATCCCGGCATCGCCGCACATCCATGTTATAAATCATCTTATCCCGCGCTTACACGGGTGGCGAATGTTCCGGTTCTATGTGGATAGAAATAAAGGCGGATTCACCGAAGCATTCTCTGATTTCTGATTCGATTTTTTTTGTGGCGGCATGTGCGGCATCTACTCGCATAGCGGACGGCACACGGATATGCAGGTCGACGGCAATGTCGGAACCGATGCGTCTGGTGCGCAGATTATGCGGGTGTGTTACCTCCGGAACAGATGCGGCGATACGCATAATCTCAGCCTCCACCTCAGTGCTGAGCGACTCTTCAACCAGCTCTCTGAGACTCTCAGAAAGCAGGGTGGCAGCTATTTTGAAGATAAACAGGCTGACCACAACAGCGGCCAGAGGATCAAGAACATGCCATCTCTCCCCCAGAAATATAGCACCGCCAATTCCTGCAAGGGTGCCGACGGACGTCAAGGCATCCGAGCGATGATGCCAGGCGTTGGCAATCACAGCTCTGCTTCTGATCTGCCGGCCTTTCGCCGCCGTATAACGATAGAGAGACTCTTTTATGATAATGCTTAGAGCGGCGGCGATCATCGCCACAATGCCGGGTGCTTCCAGACTCTCTCCCTGCAGGCTACGCCATATTTTAATGGTGCCCTCTTTGAGAACACCCGCTCCGGCAATCATCAGCACAGCGGCTACGACAACCGTCGCGAGTGTCTCATACTTACCGTGGCCATATTTATGTCCTTTATCTGCAGGTTTGGCGGAAAATCTAAAGCTGATGAGGATGACAACATCGGTGGCGCAATCTGATAGCGAGTGCAAGGCATCGGCCGTCATCGCGCCGCTGTGTCCGACCACCCCTGCCACCAATTTAAAGAGCGTCAGCAAAAAATTGACCCCGAGGCCAATCCAGGTGACACTGCTGGCCGCTATGGCACGTTTATTCAAAATATTCACTCCTCTATTCAGCGAAATCACTGCGCTTTCTGCGGTGGCGAAGCCTCACGTACAACTGCGCCGAGATCATCGCTTAAAACCAGCACTGCGAATTTCGCGACATTATCGATCTGATTGCTGCTAAGCGAAGCATAGTCAAAGCGTCCGCGCAGATCGGTGTAACCGTCTTTATAGAAACTGATCGCTCCGTCGTTCATGCGGGCATAAACCTTGACATAAACTCCCGGCAGCAGAGCACCGCTTTCGGAGTGCCGCACACTCAAGGCGCCGTAACGCTCAACCATCTGCAGCTCAATCGAGTTCGCGTAGCAAGCCTGCGCACATCTGACTCCGGCTGCGGTTGCCTCCACCATAACATTGCCTTTAGCAAAGCGCGACGGCAACGGAACACCGATCCATCGGTCATCATCCGACATTGGGACTGTCTGTTTCAGGGCTGCTCGCACAGTTGAAAAATCAGCGTTACCGGCTTCCACAAAGGGAGCTCGGGAAAAGAGCGGCTCAATATCCATCGGATAGAAGTTCAACTCGCAGAGTTTTACATTCACACCCTTCAGTTTAATGATGTCTTTTTCAATCTTCATATTCAAGAGCGGTTCAGTGCCGGCCAGAAGGGCGAGAGCCTGATCGCGACTGCGTGCATCAACTGCGGCTGCGGGTGCCTCACCCGCGATTTCGCCCGCCTGCGCCAACACCGACTCGAATTTAAAGCGCCATTTGTCCACCGGGTATTGTTCATAACCGGAAGCGATATTCCGGGCACGTTTAACATCGCTTCTATAAAAAGCAAAGTAGGCATCCAGATAGTCATACTGCACCTGCTCGGCAACCTGGTGCCGGTCCACCCGTCCGAACCACTCAATCGCCTCACGCACCCTGTCCTGCAGTGTCATTGCCCAGGCCACCGCCAATTCATCTTCATCCTCCAGCTGCGGTTTAAAGGCGAGGATTTCCATGAACTTTTCATAATTCACACGAAATCGCGTATTCAAAATCTTGTGTTCCACCCCGACTCTATGTGCTCTAGGATTGACCAGCGGCGCATATTCCAGGTGTTCATAGAACTCATGCTGAACCGGATTGATTCTCAACAACGGCGCATCCAGCCAAAGGCCACACTGCCCGGCCAGCGGCGAACGCTCCAGATACTCGGCAATTCCGGCTGACGTGTTGTGAAAGATACTGTATGACCAGAGCGTGCTGTTGTAAACACCGCGTTCAGCGAGTAAATCAATAATCCGGGTGAAGAGCTGCCGCTCCTTCATACGCCAGGCGATATCATCCAGTGCAACGCGATAAATATTGTTAACATTCAGATACTCCAGCACCTGCTCAGCGGTACCGTGCTGCGCAATCCAACTCCAGGAATTTTTGTCCTCAGCGGTCAAACGGTCAACAACATTGAAGAGCAGCGGATCAGCCTTGGCGACCACCCCGGCATCACTCGAAATTGTTACTGGATAATGAGAATATCTGCCGCTCTCCGGGAAATAGAAGTGATATTCACGCGTTTCTGTCGCATACGGCTCAAGCGACAAAAAGAAACCTTTGGTGTAAAAACCGCCGGCAATCGGAACGGCACCCTGCGGTATCTGCAAAAGCTGACGCACCTTCATACGACCCTCCGTCGGGTTGGTCAACACAACACGGGCACCGTAAACAACGCCTTTCAAAAACTCATCGGTAACGATTTTGTCAAAACGCTGACTGCCTTCATAGCGGTAACGATCATCCATTCTGAAAAAGCTTTGCGCAACTAAAGCGGTCGCAGACGGCACTCTGTCGGCAGGCTGAATGCGGCGATAAAAAACAAGTGCCGGAGAATTGACAGTAAAACTTAATTTGTCTTTAGCTGTCATCTCTTTATGCGGCTGTGCCTGAAACGGCAGATCGGTCACCGCCAGAGCCAGCATTATTTCGGCGAATGAATTTGCCGCCAGCGTCACACTGCCGCTGAGAAAATTTGTCAGAGCGGCATGTTCTGCAAACTCCTGCCAGAACAGATTGGGTTTGATCAATTCGGCATTCTGTTTTTCAACAGGTAATTCATAGTAATTGTTCTCAGCCCACTCGCGGGTGTTGTCCAGTTTCTGATAGAGCCGCCGAGTCTGTTCGCGCGCCTCCAACTCGGCGGTGCGACCGGCATCTGAGGTGATGACGGATTTTCCCGCCCGCAGCATCATGTCGGCAACGCCCGCTTTTTTTAAAGCTTCTGCAGCCTCAGCTTTAGATTCCAGCGGTCTGCGTCCGCCGAAGGTTGCCAGCGCAGGTGCCGCATCTGGTGGCTCATCTATTCGGTTGCGCATAGTAAGTGCAACACTCTGCCTGGTCGAAGCATTCAAGGCTCCGCCCTGCAACGCGGTTTCAAAGAGCTGGTTAAGCCTTTCCTGATCGACCGGCAGCACCGCCACCTGCTCTCGCAGAGCGCGTGCCAGCACATCTTTCCTGCCAGATGCTTCATGTGCCAGCAGAGCCCGTTCAGCCGCATTCAAGCACGCAAAAGCCAAGCCGTTCATATATTTACTCAAGTCATTGCCGAGCAGCCAGTCATCAATGAACCGCTTATAGCGTTTGTTGGCGATAAAGGTTTTTACCACCCGGTTGAAAAACTCCCGGTCTTTAAAGCGCAGAAAAAGATTCAGCTCATGACAGACGTAACGAGAGTAAAGTTCCTTCTTCCGCTTGATCGGCAATCGGTCCCACTCTGTGATAAAGGCAAACTCACGCAGAGTCTGATCCTGACTTAACGCGGCAAACAGATGATAAAGTTTCGCAACTGAATCATAAATTTCGTACTGCGCTGACCGCTGGGAGCTGATCTCAAAATGCTCCCCTGTCTGCAGAATTGCGACCTGCTGATTCTCCGCAAAATCGTGATCATGCGGTAGTGCTGACATCAGGCGGCGTTCACGTGTTGCAAACTTTGCAGCCGGAAGCACTGCTTCACGGATGAGCACGGTCCCGGGATTCACTGCGGCTATCCGCACAAAGGGACGTCCCTGAAGTTTGCTAAGCGCAACTTTGACAAACCCATCCGCGTCCGGTTTCAGATTGTACAAGGTGACGGCAGGTTGTGCGACGAAGTCGCAGGAACAGCCGAAATCTGATGTGCCTCGCAACTCATGGGCCACCTGTTCCCGCAACTTTGAGCTGCGCGAAGTCGCAATGGGCGCCTTATCGGTTGCGGACTCATACTCGCCGCCTTCGGCCAGATGTTCACGTTCTGATGCGCTCTCCTGTCTGGCCCAGGGAGATATAAGCAAACCGGGACGCTCCAGCATATTACCCGGATATCTGTGCGCATTGCGGCGCTCCAGAATGTAGCGATGTTCATCGCCGATATCCCGACCCGATTTGTAATAGGAGCCGGGAGTTGTCCATGTGGCCGAGGTCAGCGCTTCGGCGGGTGTTGCAAGCGAATAAAACAGGTCGAACTCCGGCAGGTAGCGGGTGGCGACGATATGCACCCGCGTTGCAGGAGAAGTCGCAGCCAAGCCGATCGTCAATTCGTTGTTACTGCTGATAATAGAGGTGATGACCGGCGGTTCGAACTCAGGCTTTTCAAGCATGATCCGGTCAGAGATTAAAAAGCGTCCGTCATCTTCGGCAGCAGTGATTCTGACTGTTACAGTGCGATTTTCAGGCTTTATAAAGAGTTCATAGGTTCCGGCAGACAACCCTTCAAGAGAGAGATATCCGTCTTTCAGAGCCAGTGCATTCTGCCGGTTTTTTATATAAACGCCGCCACGCGTTTCCAGCAGAGATACATCCTCGTTTAAATTAAAGTCGCTGCCGACCGGCACTCTCAGCGCATCATCGACACGGCCATGCAGGTTGTTAAATGGCGTAGCACCTGCAACATTCAGATTCCAGAGGCGGTATCGCTTGTCGCTTTCACCCCATGATGCCCTCACACTGCTGATTTCATTCAGTTCTCCAAGCCGCACAATCCCCTTTTCATCACTCTTAACATCAACTTGAATCTCACGCACAAAAAGCGGATGTTTCAATTTAAGATGGACTGCCATGCCGGAGATCGGCTCACCGTTTTTACCACGCACCTCCAGCGCATAGCCGTCGGGGTGCCGTCTAAGAAAAAGCCGGCTCACTGCGAACTGCCTCCGCTCACCGGCATTGAAAGTAAATGTTTTTTCAGCACTCAGTTTTTGTTCTTCATTCAACGCCACGTTTTCAACCTTTGCATCAAGATTAAATTTTAAAGCAGCGCAGCGTTCAGGGACGCGGAATTGGTGCACATATCCCGCAAGCTCATCTATTTTTTCAATCGAGGTCACACTGCGGGAAGGCACACCGTCGAAATCGATTGCAACCAGCGTCAGAGAGACCTCCTCCAATAAACTTAAAGGAGCTCGGCAGCCGTTGACCCTGAGCATGGGGCGCACGATCACCTCCGCCGATTCACCGGGTATCAGTGCTTCACGGTCAACATAAAAACCGGTATGCAAAGTGTAGCTCTCAGACCGGTGATTGAAGCGCATCAGTGTTGCGAAACCGCCGTTGCTGACCACCAGTGCGGCACCGACCTGGCCAGGCGTTGCGCCACCGTCAAGCGGACGGATCGGGTCGTCTTTATCGGCGGCAAAGGGGATATAGATTCTTCCGTCATCACGTGCCCGGAAGAGAGCCCCGTTAAACCAGCCGCCGCAATCCTTGAGCTGCACATTGTTTTCATCGTACACTGAAAAAGCGTGACCTGCAGCGGTAATCTCTTCAACAACCTTCAAATGGCCTTTCTGAATCAAAGCGCGGCTGCTTTTGCCATTACCGATCAATTCAATAATGTAAGCCCCCCGCTGCTGCTGTAGCTCGGGGAATGTGAATTCGTGACGCGTGCGCAGAATGTCAGGCTGATTGTACTCATAAATCTGTTCGTAGGTCGCAATCAGTCCGTTAAGATTCATTGCGAGATTCAGCGGTGCCGGGTTATCGCGGTAACAATTCAAAGTGTTGAGCTCGTAGACTTTGACGATCAGTGACTCGACATTTTTTATATACGCGCTGAGCGTAACCGGATCAGCGGGAGCCAGAACAGAGGGATTATCATCGGCAAAATCAACATCAACGCGTCGTTTGAGCTCAGCATACTGAGAACGGCTCATCCACCTGCGCCACTGATCGGGATCGCCCGCACCCGCTGTTAATTTAGCCTCGGCAAACACCGCGCGCAAATATTCGGTTTTGAGCAGATTTTCAAACTCGCTGAAATCATCGGCGTCTTTGAAAATCTTCAGCAGAAGCCTGTGCACCAAAGGCTTTTCATCGACAATCGGCGGCAGCCATTTAGTCCCGAAACTCCGGTTGAAATCCAGTGTCTGGTTGTTGTTGCTGTTTAAAGGTTTCGGAGCATAAGCAGTACGGCGCGGCAGTTTAAGGTACTCTTTGAAGTGATCCTTGTCCAATCTCCCGAGTTTTAGATCGTTTCGGAGCCAATTATAAAGAAGATTTGCTTTCAAAGAGTTGAAATCCGGTGTAAGAGTCGCGGTGACCTTCCAGACACGCTGATAGTAAGCATCCAGCTCCAGCGGTTCAGTGTTCGTATTGACCTCATCAAGCGGTGCGAGACGGGCAATGCAGGCATTAACGAAGGTTTCGCTGCGCCGGAGTTCGGGCATCTCTGCCGCAAGCTTTTCGATTTGAGCCAGAGTCAGCGCAGAGTGAATCGGCAGTTCACCGAATCGGGCTCCCCGGCGTTGCCGCAGATCTCTGATAATCATATCCGTAAGGCCATTGAAATCGGGGTGTTGCAATTTTTTCAGCAGGTCAAAGCGCTGTTCATTCGTTAAAGCGGCGTTCTGGAGCAGGTGATAGCCGCACGGCTCAATGAGAGCTACATCTGCCGGATGCTCGCTCAGACTTTTCCGCAGCAGTGATTCGCGACTTATCAGCCTGCGGTCAAGCTTTGCGGGCAGTTCAGCGGCAGATGCGGCGTCCCTGCGGGTGTGGTTAAAACGCAGATCAAGTTGTCGGCGCAGATAGTTCAGCGATCGTTGCGGATCATTCTCATAGCTCAGAAGCGCCTCGCGATTCAGCAGCTGCCGCGCCCTTTCAGGCGGCCAGTTATGCATACGTTCACGCTGCCAGCTATCCATGACCGTTTGAAACTCGGCAAAATTTTTACGGTTTAACGCATGCAGAGCGCGGTAGTAGAAAGCGTCGTCGCTGCCCGGCAGCAACTCTGACAGCACTTCGGAGCGATCATCCGTTAGGGCGAAACGCTCCTTGAAACCGATCGCACACGCGTATGCGGACACACAGATCAAACCAATAAGAAAATACCATTTTTTCATAAAACACCCTCCCGCGATATTTTGTTACAACCTGCAAAGCGGTATGATGAGAGTTTAAGTCTTAACGGAATCCGGGTAAAGATAAAACGCCGCCCTCTTAAATACAGATATGCAATTTAACGTTGACTTTTTAATTTTAATCCTCCATCGGCAAAATAAATGCTGACGGTGGCCTTGGAAATAATTTCCAACATCCTTATAGAATGCTATTGTATATGTTTAAAGGAGAACTCATATGACGGTTAAATCTTTACTCGCTGCTTCAATGTTGGTTCCTGCGCTGCTTAGTGCCATCACAATTGCTGAACGGGGAAAACCGGCAGAATATAAGATTGTGATACCGACAGATTCATCGGCTTCACAAACCTACGCAGCTGAAGAGCTGCAGAAATTCACCGAGCAGATGACAGGCGTGAAATTACCGATTATCAATGACGACCGCCCCCTGCCGGGAAAAGCCATCCTGCTTGGCTTCACCAGATATACGGAAGAAACAGTTGGCCTGACAGATATAAAAGCACTGGGGGAAGATGGCTTCACATTGAAAACAGCTGATAAGCACCTTTGTATTACAGGCAGCAAAAAACGCGGGACGCTGTACGGAGTCTATGAACTGCTGGAAAATCACGGTGGCTGCCGATGGTACAGTTCCTGGCACACTGTTATACCCAGAGTTAACAAATGGGAGATTCCTGAGCTGGATGACACGCAGCTACCCGCCTTCCTGCTGCGTGAGCCATTCTGGTTTGATATGTTCAACGGTGATCTTGCCGCACGCAACAAAGTCAACGGCAACAGAATGCAACTCACCGATAAACATGGAGGTCACTCCCACCGCTTCGGCGGCGGGCTGGGAAGCTGCCATACATTCGAAAAACTTTGCCCTGCAGATAAATATTTTGATACTCACCCCGAATATTTCAGTGAGATCAATGGCAGGCGTGTTAATGGGCGTACCCAGTTATGCCTCACCAATCCCGATGTACTCAAGATTGTGACTTCGAATGTGCTCGACCGCATACGCAAAGACCCCGGCGCTTCTTTCTACGGCGTAAGCCAGAACGACTGGCACAACTACTGCACCTGCCCTGAATGCAAAGCACTTGATGATGCCGAAGGTTCACATGCCGGCACCATGATCGCCTTCGTAAATAAAGTGGCTGAAGCTGTTGAAGAAGAGTTCCCGCATGTCATTATCGAAACACTCGCCTATCAGTACACACGCAAACCTCCTAAGACCATAAAGCCGCGTCACAACGTGATGCCCTGTTTATGCACAATAGAGTGTGACTTTTCTTACCCCCTGGCAAGAGGCACCTATAAAGAGAACCGGGATTTTGTCGATGACATCCGAGGCTGGAGCGCAATCAGTCCCCGTCTTTACGTGTGGGATTATACAACTGACTTCCATTCCTACATAATGCCGTTTCCGAATATTCTTGCCCTGCAGGAGAATGTAAAATTCTTTCAGACCAACAGTGTGAGCTATGTTTTTGAACAGGGCGCGTATCAGGGAAGACATGGTGACTTTGCGGAACTTAAAGCATGGTTGCTGGCCAAATGGCTTTGGAATCCTGATCTGCCGCAGGAAAAGCTGCTGCAGGATTTCTTCAAAGGATACTATGGTGCCGCAGCTCCTTATGTGCGCACATATTTTGATGCGCTGCACAGCTTCTACCGTAATGAAGCAGACAAACCGTTGCGCATCTTCGACAACATAGCTCAAATCCACATTCCTGATGAATTCTTTGACCGTGCCGCCATCCTCTGGCAACGGGCGGAAGAGGCTGTTCAAGACCAACCCGACTATATTTACAATGTACGCATGGGAGCAATTCCCGTTTTATATGCCTACCTGTCACGCATGACCAGGCGGGGCATTATCAAAGTGTGGGTAACTGAAGATGTTTCAAGTTACCTCACGCCTGAAACTTCAGTTTCACTTGCCACTGAACTTCTCAACCGTTTCAAGGAAGCCAAAGACATACGCTTGTCCGAGAGCATGGAACGACACAATATTATGCTGACGCAGTGGAATAAGATCGCACAACACCCTTTAACCAGACCAAACCCGCATACTCATGCCGTGGTTGAAGACACACTTCTACATCTCGGCAAGCGCGGCACCTGGGGTGATACTGTTACCGATCCCCTGGCTGAGGATGGATCCGCCATGAAACTTTACAACACGCATTACGAGTGGTGTACAACTCTGCCTTTCAGAGAGGTGGCTTTTGATGCGGGGGAAAAATACCGAATCAGAATGAGGGTCCGCGTTGAAAAAAAACCGAATCAGACCGGTCAGGCTTTCTGGAGCGGAGTCTACGACAGTAAAAACAAACGGAGTTACGGAGGATGCACCAAAAACAATCCTGATATCGGAGAAAAGTACACCTGGTATACTGTGGCCGAGTGGATACCGGAAAAAGATCATTACTTCTGGATCGGTCCTGGACGCTTCGATAAAGAAAAAGGCGAATCAGCCATAAAAGCGATGTATATCGACCGCCTTGAAATTGAAAGAACAGAAATAGAGTTTTAGTCAGGATTACATGATTAACATGATTTTGAGGAAATGTTGTCACCCAGATAGTGATGATGGTTTGCCGGTAAAGGTGAATAGGTAAAGGCCATTAAAAAAATACCACCTTGTTTCTTTCAGCGATTGGTGTACAATGACTGCAAGTTAAGAAAACGGGGGAAGTCCTTTCTATCATGGAACAGGGCTTTGTATCATGAAAAAGGTTTTTCAGATTTTTTTAGTTAGCCTGTCCGCCTGCATTCTGTTTACATTTAACCTGCATGCAGTCTGGCATGTGGATGATGCGCATTTCCGCAGGGAGCTTAAAGTCGAAGGCGATGGCGGGTCGCCTGTCAGTGTTACCACGACTGTATTTACGGACGAACGTTTCAACGGATTCACTCTTTTTGATGTCCGGGACAAACTGCGTCCCTTTCATCTGCTCAACCGCAACGGCAGCCGCGTCAGCATATATTTTACCGGCGTAGCGGGCGAGACCCTTTATCTTTATCCTTCCGACAGGATTACTCTGCCTGAACAGGGAGGTCCGGTTCCTGTTACGGGATTGCGGCAGGAGACGCGGAGCTATGACGGCAGCGAGGTCACGTCCTCCGCGCAGTTCATTGAACTCTGGGACCGAGCGACCTTTCAGGGAGCCGGTTTTACCGATCGTGTTTACTCATCCTACAACCCTTTCGGAAAGAATGCGGGTGCACTTCATCGATATGACGGTACTCTTCTGATAAAAGAACCGGGCACAACCATATTCTGCACTGCCTCTACGGATGCTTCATTTATGTTTATCAACGGAGTGGAGGTCACAGCATGGCCGGGGAAACATGATGTGAGAAAGGGGCTGGACGGAAGCAAACGGGGCAGCTTAAATCTTAAAGCCGGACCCTGCCGTTTTACATACCTGCATGCCAACAGCGGCAACACATCATATGCAATTGCCGCCATGGTGCCCCCGGGTGACAAGCAGCACTATGTTTTCACTCCAGACATGTTTACGCAGGTGGCTTACGCTTATGTGGGAGCATTAAAAAACCACAGTGATAAAAAGCAGGCTGATTTCATCTGGGAAAACAGCTATATGGTAACAATCCGTGACCATGCGCTGCATGAGATGGTTTTTGAAGCAGCGGAGATTGATGATACAAAAGCAGTGTATGAATGGGAATTTGCCGACGGTGTCCGTCGCACTGGCAGAAAGGTGAAACATCTTGTGTTCCGGCGCGGGGATTTTCCAGTAAAACTCACTGTCAGCAGAGGTAATGATCAAACAACCTGCTCTCAGGTTGTGCATGTGGTGCCGCGCTACGGACAGAGCGAACGGGATGACAAACGAGCACTTGCCCTGCTAGAGCAGGCTGTAAAACAGGAGAGAGAATCGGCTGTTCAGCCGGAAGGATATGCTCTGATATCACGCGGCTGGTTCTTCTTCCTGCGAGAGGAGGATGCCACTGCCTTTGCACCGAGGGTGTTGGCGGCTGTTGACCGTATCCCAGAAGATCAGTTGAACGAGGTGCTGATTGAACTGGCAATGGGTGTGCAGCAAGCAGGAGAGCGGTATGAGCTGGCTGAGAAATGCTTCAAGCTTATTATTGAAAAGGTCAATGATTCCAAGGCACGGGCCTTTGCCGCTCTGCACTGCAGCGGAATGCTGAATCTCTGTCTGAACCGTCCGGAAGATGCCCGGAAGATGCAGAAGTCGATAAACCGCAACGATCTCGAGCCGGGCGATCAGCGTCTGCTGGATATCTATCTGGCCGACACCGCGCTGGTGCTGGATAATTTTGCCACAGCTGAGAAAATGTACCGGGCTATACCACGCCCACTCTCACCTCTAACTGACGACAAACTCAACCGGGATGTGATTTTTGAGTACAACAGCCGCTTTTTTCGTCTTAGAAATTTATTGAGCCAGAAGTTATATCGGGAGAGCCTTGAGGCTGTGAATATGATAGAATGGGACATCCCCGAGGAGCGTGCGTCGCCCCGTATGAACCTTTTGAAGGTGCAGGCACTCATCGGCAACTATCAGCCTAAAAAGGCGGTTGTCTGTCTGAAACGCGCTCTGCTTGCTGAGGTTGATGACACCTACACCCCGAAATTACGGCTGGAGCTTGCACGTCTTTACGTGAAGATGAACCGCTTCGCACAGGCGCAGCATCAGATCAATATTCTGAGGAAGGAAAGTCCATGGAGCCGGGAGGAACTTGAAGCCCGCAGGCTGCTGAAGACAATGGAAAAGAAGATGTGGGAGATGTAGCCTGCTAAAACAGACGGCGTGAACGCCGTCGCTGAAACTGGATTACTATGTTTTATACAAAAACCATTTTAACTCAACCCAATCCAGTAGCAGAACCCGCCCCCGCATTGTTTGCCGACGTTTCCTCTTCCATTCAACCCAATCCAGTAGCAGAACCCGCGTTTACGCGGGTGGGGTGTATCGCATGATCGCTCGTTCTCCATTCCAGGACTATCGTGCTCCCGCGTTCTATATGGTGACCATCACTGCATACGAACGGCGCCCGCACTTCGCTGTCTGTAAAAACAACCTTTCCACCCTTACCCCTGATGGCTGGCTTGTTTACAGTCATTGGCAACGCATTGCGCAAGACTACCCGCAAATAGCCGTTTCCACGCTCTGCATTATGCCTGATCACCTGCATGGTATTCTTCATGTGACAGAGCGGATGGAAAAGCCGATGGGTGTTGCCATCCGTGCTTTTAAATCCCAATGTACCAGTGCTTTCCGTCAAAAACATGGCAACCCGGCATTTATCCTTTGGAACCCTGGTTACAATGACCGTTGTGTCTGGCGTCGCGGCACATTGCCCGCTTTCACACACTATATCATGGATAATCCCCGCCGTTATTGTCTTAAGAAAAAGCATCCCGATTTGTTTCGCTCTGTTGCCAACATAAAACACCCGGTTATCCCCGCTGATCAAAGCTGGGATGGTTATGGCAACCGCTTCCTGCTTGACCGTCCCGAGAAATGCGCCATCCGCGTTTCGCGTAAAGCAACGCCCTCTGAAATTTCAACTATGCGCGACAAAATTATTGCTGAGGCAGCGCAAGGTGTGGTGATGGTCTCGCCTTTTATTTCACCGGGTGAACGCGAAATCTCAAAAGCTATTCTTGCTGCGCCTGTCGGTGATGTCATCCTGATAAAACCCGATGATTTTCCGCCATTTTACAAGCCACACGGTTATTATTTTGATCTTTGCGTTCAAGGACGACTTCTGATTTTGTCTAGTGACAGCTTGCGTTTTCATGAGAACAAAGGAAGCAACACTCTAACCCGCGCTACTTGTCTCTCTATGAACAAAGCTTGTTCCCAAATCGCACAAACGGCATTTTACACCCCGGCAGAAGCGGAGAATTAAGAGGATAGATTGAACTGATATGGAATGTTATGTACTTCATTATTTGTGATACAATTCTAATGAATCAAGGAGGGTTCAAGATGAAAGACAAATTGACAATGATCGCAATCGCGGCTCTGCTGCTGTCGGTTGCACATGCGGGCGAGGATGACTTCCTGCGTCCGGTGGGGCTGCCCCCGAAAGCCAAGCCCCAGATGCGACAGGGCGGGGAGGCTCTGCCCCCGCTGCCATTGCCTGCCACACCATTACGCCGTTCTGAGAAGAAACGTCCGCCCAGCCCCTCAACATTGATCGGCAAGGTCATATGGGGTTCTTATCTGGATTACCAGTGGGAAAACGGCAATGTAACGCGTGTCTATGACTGGAATATGGTGCCGGCGGATTGTCAGGCGCTGTTGCGTTCAGCTTACAAGCACCTGCGGATGGATTACAAAGTGCAGGCAACTTCGCTTGACGGGTTTGATTCAACTCCAGCTGAAATCCCGGTTCTGTATTTTTCCGGCGGACGCTCTCTGAGGCTGACCGACGCAAATCGTGAGGTCTTACGTAAGTATGTGCTTTCCGGAGGCATGATCTGGTTTGACTCTGTTGTGGGATCGCCCTACTTCTACAAATCCGCCCTGACGGAGCTCGGACGCATCCTGCCGGAGGTACAGATACGCCGCCTGCCGGAGGATCACCCCGTCTTTCATATGGTGGATGACACCGTCAGCCTGAAAACAAAGTCGAAGGAAGAGCAAATGCCGGTTCTGGATGCAGTCTACATCGGCTCTCGCGTCGCCGCGGTTGTTTCGGCTTACGGCATGGGAGCCGGGTGGGATAACACACGTCCGGATCTGATAACTATGGCGGAATATTATGATCCCGCCTCGGCAACTCGACTAGGGTTGAATCTCGTTGCCTATGCCATGGGCTATTTCCGGGTGGGGCAGTCGCATGCTCGTGCTCAGGTTTACCGTCCTGAGGACGCCACCGACAACAGCGACCCTATTGTGTTTGCCCAGATCCGTACCCAGGGTGTGTGGAACACCGAACCGGGCGGAGCCAACAACCTGCTGCGTTTCATGAAACGCAATCTGAGTGTTAAAGCCAACTATATGATACGGACAGTCCGGCTGGACAAGGATCCGCTTGCGGACTACAGTTTTCTGTATCTCTCGGGAATAACTGATTTCCAGCTGGATGATGCTGAACGCGCTGCCCTGCACAAGTATCTGAAAGAAGGCGGTTATCTGATCATCGACAACTCTCTGGGACTTTCAGAATTCGGCAAGGCGGTTTATCGTGAAATCGGCACTATCTTCCCCGGCAACACTTTTAAGAATGTACCCTCGGATCATCCGTTGTTCAAAGAAGGACCCTTTAAAATGGAAAGGACCGGGTTCACCCTGGCCGCCCGGGCAAAATATCCCTCTTTGACATCGCCCGTTATCGAAAGCATCAGGCTTGACGGGGAGGATCGCGTTTTCTACAGCCCGTTTGATATGGCTGCGGGATGGCAGGGTGATGACCATCCGCTTTCCTATGGCTATGCTCCGGGTGATTCACTTCAGATCGGAGCCAATATGCTAACCTACTGCCTCACACATTGATTTTTATTCATCCACCCGCTTCGCTCGATTTTCAAGATTTAACAAGATTATCAATTCTTTGAGTTTCAAATAATTGTAGAACTGGTAAAAAATAATCTGTGCTAATCCTGTTAATCTGTGGATTAAAAATATTAAGCAATGATACGAAGTAAAAGGACATGAAATGAATGGAACATTATTGGAAAACCTGAAAAAAACAGCTGCGGCGTACCAGTCGATAAAATCCGAGATAGCCAATGTGATTGTAGGTCAGGATGAGGTGATTGATCAGGTGCTGATTGCCATTCTCTCCCGCGGTCACTGCCTGCTGCTCGGCGTGCCCGGCCTCGCCAAAACCCTGCTGGTCCACTCGCTGGGTGAAGTGCTGGAACTTGATTTCAACCGGGTGCAGTTCACACCGGACCTGATGCCGTCGGATATTACCGGCACGGAGATTCTGGATGAAGAACAGGGCAGTAGCCACCGTACTCTTCGTTTTGTCAAGGGACCGGTGTTCACCAATCTGCTGTTGGCCGACGAAATCAACCGCACCCCGCCCAAAACCCAGGCAGCACTGCTGGAGGCAATGCAGGAGAATGTTGTGACGACAAGCGGCCGATCATTTGAGCTGCCTCAACCTTTTTTTGTTTTGGCAACCCAGAATCCAATTGAGCAGGAGGGCACCTATCCTCTGCCGGAGGCGCAACTCGACCGCTTTATGTTCCTTGTGCGCATGAATTACCCGAAACGTGATGAGGAAATTCAGGTCCTTAGGCAAACAACAGCCAACCGGGAAGTCAAACTGGATAAGCTCCTGAACGGTACAGAGATCATTGAGTTGCAACGTTGTGTCCGTGATATCCCTGTGAGTGAACATGTGCTGGCCTACTGTATTGATCTGGTGCGCATGACGCGCCCGGAAGAGAAGAACTCTCCCGGTTTTATCAAGGAGAATCTGACCTTCGGTGCCGGTCCCCGCGCCGGGCAGTATCTGGTGCTGGCCGCTAAAGCCCGCGCTGCGCTGGACGGACGCATCAATGTGAGCTGTGCCGACGTGCGTCGCAATGCCCAGGCGGTTCTTTCGCATCGAATCGCCTGTAACTTTCATGCCGCAGGCGAAGGCATCGATGCAACGCAGATTATCAATAAGCTGATTGATTACGTTCCCGAACCCGACAGCAGTGGCGTATGATTTTACCCGCGAATCTCCGCGAATAAAGCAGATTGTTTTTGTCCCGCTAATCGCGGAAAACAATCCGCTTAATACAGGTGAGTGTTATTAGAGTTTCTGCGCTTTAAATTTTTAGTGATTAACGACTCCACCTTTTGTCACGGCGTAGATGCGTAGCGCGAAGACGGAAAAGTGGAGGGAAAAATTAAAGTGCAATATACTCGGAGATTCGCGGGTAAAGGTAATTTTGATTGGAGAAAATGGCGGATAAGAAAGATAGAAAAAAGGGGCATGCAAACGCGTATCTGACACCACGGACACTTGATGCTCTCAGAAATATCGAAATGGTTGCGCGCTCTATGGTAGAAGGAACCCTGACCGGGCTGCACCGTTCGCCGTATCACGGTTTTTCCTCGGAGTTCTCCGAGTACCGCAAATATTGCCCCGGCGACTCTGTCAAATATGTGGACTGGCAGGCCTATGCCAGGACCGACCGTTACTATGTCAAACAGTTCGAGGATGAAACCAACACACGAACCTATATCGTACTCGATAAATCCGGTTCCATGGGATTCGGTGCACCCAAGTTTCATAAGTTCAACTACGCCTGCTATCTGGCTGCCGCATTTATCTACCTGATGCACCGTCAGAAGGATGCTGTCGGACTCTTCACTTATACCGACACCATTCAGGATTATTTTCCCGCACAGTGTTCCCGGCTGCACATGCTGACTCTGCTGGCGCACTTGGAGAGTTTAAATCCGGATGGACAATCCAATGCCGCACCCTGCTTTCACCGGGTTGCCGAAGAGGTCAATCGTCGTTCAATCGTTCTCATCTTTTCCGATTTCTTCGATCCCGATTCCGAATTCCTGAGCAGCCTGCGACACTTTCAGCATAAGAACTGCGAGGTCATCCTTTTTCAAGTGATTGATCCGATGGAAACGGATTTTCCTTTCCGGGGTCTGATCGAGTTCCGCGACATGGAAACCGGAGAGTTTCTCGAGGTCGAGAGCGAGGATTGCCGCGCATCATACCTGGAGGAATTAAACGGCACCATCATACGCATGAAACAGCTCTGCGCCCGCATGAGAATAAGCTTTGAAACACTCAACACAGGAACCGCTTTTGATCACGCACTTCTCGCGTATTTCCATAAGAGGGAACGCATGTTTTAGCGGCTGCGCTGCTAGAACATCAGGGAGCTGGAGGGATTAGGGAGTTGAAGGAGTTAGATAAATTAAAAGACAACTATTTATATCAAGGATTATATGCTCATGAAAATTTATACTAGGATTAATGTTCTCCTGTTAATTTTAAAGTTTCCTCTTCAACACCCTAACCACTTCAGCTCCCTAACCACTTCAGCTCCCTAACCCCTAAACAATGACTTTTGGTAATCCGATATTTTTATGGGGACTTTTGGCAGTTCCACTGCCGATTCTGCTGCACCTCTTTTTCAAGAGGCGCAAGGCACGGATAGCGTTCTCAACTCTGCAGTTTTTTCAGCAGAACAGACGTTACCTTGCCCACAGGCGACGCCTGCGCGAATTGCTATTGCTGCTGATCCGCACACTGGCACTGCTTTTCCTGGTGCTCGCTCTGGCGCGCATGATGCTTCAACGTATGCCTTACGCTTTTGCCGCTCGTTCCGATGTTGTCGTAATCCTGGACGACACACTTTCGATGGACAGGAAACTGGCATCAGGGGAGAGTGCCTATCAACTTGGTGTCCGCAAAGCACGTGAGATTTTGAATACGCTTTCTGACGGTGATGCGGCGGCCCTGGTCTTTGTGTCCGGGCGTCGCGGAATTGATCTGACACGCAGGCGCCCGATTGTGCAGCAGCTTCTTGATGAATCACACGTCACAGCGGCTGCCGGTTCTTTCAGTGCCGCGCTTAAACAAGCTGCTGCTTTTTTTGATGCAGGTGCCAATCCCAATCGTGAGATATTTGTGATCTCGGATTTTCAAAGCAATCAGGCACCATCCAAAGCACTTGATTTGGATTCTGTGCAGGATGTCCGCATATACTTCCTGCCGATTTCAGGCGGCGAGGATAATCTTTCCGTTGAAAGAATCTCACTTTCAAGCCGTCCGCTTATGGCTGGCAGACCTATGAAGATTCCCTTTACCATCTGTAACCACGGACGAAATGACCGGGAGGCACAGGCTTCCCTGTGGATTAACGAAGAAAAACTTAACAGCATCAACCTGAAAATTCCCTCCGATGATGCTGTGGATGGCTGTTTTGAAATGGTCCCCGCCAAGGCTGGCTTCATCTCCGGGGAGATTCGAATAGAAGACCGCAACCTTGCAATGGACAACAGTCGCCGTTTTGCATTGAATGTAAGCGATAACATCCATGTTCTTCTGCTGGAGAGCGATGTTCTGAGCCGGGTGCGACCATACCATTTTCTGAAACTTGCACTTGATCCTGATAATGGCGGAGCTGTTAACGGAATTCTGACTGAGCCGGGTTTTGTCCAGGAGCTTTCATTAAGACAGATTGAAAAATACCATGTTGTCGTTCTCTCCAATCCGCTGCCGATCGGCACTGAAGCAGCTGCCGTTTTAACCCGCTATATGCAGAATGGTGGCACCGTTATGGTTTTTGCCGGAATCAAAACCGGAACGGAAACCCTTGCCGCTTTTGCTGATGAACGCATCAGCAGGATATTCGGCCCGCGCATAGACAGCGATTTCAACGGACTCACCTTCAAGGCTTCGCTGGAACTTCTCAACGAGCTTCTGCAGATGGATCTTTTCTCGGGCCGACGTTTTTACACACTGAAATTATCACCATCGGCAGAGGTGCTGGCCGAGAGCAGAGGCAAGCCGGTTCTGGCCGCTGAGAAAGTCGGCTCCGGAATCTTTATTGCCTGCGCCTTCTCATCGCGACGGGATATGAGCAACTGGCCGGAATTAAAATCATATCCGATTGCCATGATCAATCTTTTTACCTTTGCGGCCCATGATCCTCAGCGCAACATTGGAGTAGAGTGCGGTCGTCTGCTGCGGCTGCGCCGGCAGAATAAAGATGACAAAGAACTGCAGGTCGGTCACAGTAATGGCAGATCGTTTACTTTGCCAGTCAAGGGAGAAGAAGCGGTTTTTGTTGAAACCTGGCAGCCCGGATTTGTGACAGCCGAACGGGCATCACCCCGCATAACCGCCTTAAATCCACCGGCAGAAGAGAGCGACCTTACCTCACTTGGTCAGCTTCGCCTAGCATCAATCGTAAAAGGGAAAGTGAATATGTTGAAAACCGGTGCCGCACTTGAACCGCAATTGCATAATACAAGACGCGGTAGCGACCTGACCGGCCTCTTTCTTTTCCTGCT
>JAGYOL010000190.1 GCA_018399555.1 Kiritimatiellia bacterium
TGATAGGTCGCCGCCTCATCCAGCTTAACTCTCCGTAAACGCATACCACACCTCCTTCTGCAATTAAACTTCTTTTATAATAAAATTACTCAAATAACAAGTAAATTTATTGTCTGTCACTAATTTCTTTTATTCGGGAACGTGGTCTTATGATTACCACTCAAAATTGGGCAAACTCTCTTCAACGTCTTGAACTGGACGGAAAGAACGGCGATGCTGGGGACATGCACCGAAACGGTGCAACGCGGTAATATGTTGATTAGTACCGTAACCTTTGTGTTCAGCGAAACCGTAGTCCGGAAATTGAGTATCCAGCTCAATCATATAACGATCGCGTGAGACTTTAGCTATGACTGAAGCAGCGGCGATCAGAAAACTTTTTGAATCGCCTTTAACAATCGCATCGGATTTGCAGGGTAATCCTTTGACCGGCAGCCCGTCAACCAGCAGGTGATCAACCTCGAGATTGAGATTTTCAACGGCGCGTCGCATAGCGAGATGAGTGGCACCGAGAATATTAAGCGTATCGATCTCAGCGGGAGTACTCCAGCCGCAGGCGGCAGTCACCTTGGGATGAACTCGTAAAAGTTCAAAGCAGTGCTCCCGGCGGGCTGCGGCCATTTTTTTTGAATCGGTCAGCCCGGACAAAGAACCGGCATAAAGCGAGGTGGCTGTTGCAGTGGTCATAGACACCGCGCCCGCCACAACCGGTCCGGCCAGAGATCCGCGTCCGGCTTCATCAACACCGGCGATGATCAAATTCGGATAATCATGCCAAAGCTTTGCTTCAATCGATAGCATCACATCAAAAAAAACGGAGGCTCAGGAAGCCCCCGCAGGATTAAATCTCAATAAAAGCTATACAACTCAAACACTGACCTGGTCGGCAGCCGATTTTTCCGAGGGCGGCTCGGAGACCGTAGCGGCCTTTTCGACCCACTGCAGAATACACATTTCAGAACCGTCACCACGTCGACGTCCGAGTTTGAGAATACGGGTGTAGCCACCTGCACGGCCCTCCATCATTGGGACCACTTCATCAAACAATTTTTTTACAGCTGCTGGCTGTTGCAGGCGGGCAGCCGCCAGGCGGCGTGAAGCCAGAGTTCCTTTGCGGGCGAGGGTGACGATCTTATCGGCATCCCGTCGGGCCTGTTTGGCTTTGGCGAGCGTAGTTTTGATGCTGCTCTCCAGAATCAGGTTAGTTACCAGACTGCTCATCAGTGCCTTACGGTGCGATGTCGAACGCCCGAATTTTTTTACAATTCTTTTATGACGCATCTTTTAAAACCTCAAATCCTTAAAATTAATTGTTCTCAAGCAGATCGGGGTCAAATTTATAACCCAGGAAAAGGCCGAGTTCGGTCAATTTGTCCTTGATCTCATTCAGCGACTTTTTGCCGAAGTTTCTATATTTCAGCATATCAGCTTCGGTCTTCATTGCCAGTTCGCCGACAGTGGTTATATTGGCGTTATTAAGGCAATTGGCTGCGCGGACGCTGAGTTCGATTTCGTTGACGCTCATATTCAAAATACGGCGCAAGCGCTCACGTTCTTCATCGACCTTCTTGTCGGCCTCATCAAACTCAAGTACCTCATCGGTATAATCAACGAAGACATCGAGATGGTGTCGCAGCACAGCGGCGGCGGTTTTGAGGGCCTCATCCGGTGTCACACGTCCGTCGGTCCAGACATCCATTACCAGTTTTTCATAGTCGGTACGCTGGCCGACGCGGGTATTTTCCGCCAGGAAATTGACACGGGATACAGGTGAAAAGATGCTGTCGATCGCGATGCGCCCGATCTCCTGTTCCTCTTCTTTATTGCCTTCAGCCGGACAGAAACCGCGACCGGTGCGAATTTCCACCTCGATATCCAGTTCACCATCGGCATCGAGTGTGGCGATATGCTGAGCCGGGTTGAGAACCTCGATTGAATTCTCATCGGCAAAGTTAGCGGCTGTAATCGCACAGGCCCCCTTTTTCTTGAGTCTCAAGCGCACCGGGTTACGGCTGTAGCTTTTAAACAGAACGCGTTTGAGATTCAGGATTATATCGGTAACATCTTCACTTACTCCCGGCAGAGCGCAGAACTCGTGATTGGCACCCTCGATTTTGACCGAGGTGACAGCCACCGCTTCAATTGAAGAGAGTAGCACACGGCGGAGCGAGTTGCCGATGGTGCGAGCATAACCCACCTCAAAGGGTTCAGCCACAAATCTTCCGTAGGTAGCTGAAGCTGTTGTCTCATCTTTCTGCACCCGTTTGGGCATTTCAAAGCGACTCAATCGAATCGGCATTTTTTCATCCTTTCAGACCGCCCCCCGCCTGCTTTTTCAGCAGACGTCTGCGATCATCAGCATCTTTCGTATGCTTAACGTGAATACAATTCAACAATAGCTTGCTCATCGACCACAGGAGCGATCTGCTCACGGGTCGGCACACTGATAAGCTCCGCACGGAAAGCCTTTTTATCCAGTGTCAACCATTCCGGTGTCTGCTGGGTTGTAGCGGCTTCAATCGCACGGGTTGCCAGGTCACGGCTGCGCGGACGGTCACGAACTTCTATCACGTCGCCGACCTTGATTATCATCGAAGGGATTGTAGCGGTGCGTCCATTAACGGCTATATGCCGGTGGAGCACAAACTGCCGAGCGGCGCGTCGTGAGCAGGCGAAGCCGAGTCGGTAAACCAGATTGTCCAGACGGGTTTCCAGCAGCTGCAGCAAGGTTTCACCGGTTACTCCCTGGCGGCGGAAGGCCTCTTTGTAGAAGCGGTGGAACTGAAGTTCCTGCATCCCGTACTGCCGGCGCAGGCACTGCTTCTGACGAAGCTGTTCACCGTACTCGGACATTTTTCTGCCGCGGCGTGAGCCATGCTGACCGGGAGCCGGGGCTCCCTTTTCAATTGCGCACTTCGACATATAGCAGCGTGCGCCCTTCAAAAACAATTTCTGCCCCTCGCGTCGGCAAATCCGACAAGCGGCTCCTGTATATCTACCCATTTTATACTCTCCTGCGTTTGCGTGGACGGCAGCCGTTGTGAGGAATCGGTGTGCAATCCCTGATCATGGTTACGTTGATTCCCGCCTGTTGTATTGCGCGGACCGCTGATTCGCGACCGGCTCCGGCACCTTGAATTCTGACTTCAACCTCATGCATACCTTTAGCCATAGCCTGACGGGCTGCATCCTGTGCCACCATTGTGGCCGCAAACGCCGTACTTTTGCGGGAACCTTTGAACCCAGCCTTGCCGGCCGAGCTCCAGGAAATGACACCTCCGCGGGCATCCGCAATTGAAACGATTGTATTATTGAAGGTTGATCGCACAAAAGCGATACCGGCCGGAATTACCTTACCTTTGCCTTTTTTTCTGGCGGTTTCAGCAGCTTTATCGGCCTCTTCGTTACCAAAATTCATAATTGCCGCAGCTTCACTGCGTGCCGACTTGTCGTTGGAATCCTCAGCAGCTTCAGGAGCTTTCGCAGCGGGTTCAGCCTGTTTTCCGGACTCTTTCTCCGCTTTCGGATCTTTCTCCGTCTTCGGATCTTTCTCCGTCTTCGGCTCCTGAGCCGATGCGGGGGTTTTATCCGTTTTCACCTCTTTTTTAGCCTTGGTCTCTTTTTTAACCTTGGCCTCCGCAGGAGAATCCGTCTTCTTCTCTTGTTCCGCGGTTTCCGCTTTCACAGCTTCGTCACTCATTCTCTAGGCCTCTAAATTTATGGTGGACAAATCCGGCAAGCTCACAAGTGAGTCTCACCGGGCTGGCATATCCTGACCGGGTTAATTGCCTCAAATCACTTCCTACCCTTCACCGCGCTACTTCGAGGTGCCGTACGCTTACCGCCCTTACGGGTTTTAGCGTTAGTCTTTGTTCTCTGTCCTCTGACAGGCAGGCCCTTCTTGTGACGCAAGCCCCGGTAGGTTCCGATACTGATCAAGCGGCGAATGTTCTGGGATGTTTCACGTCTCAGGTCACCCTCAACTCTGTAGTTTTCCTGTATAAAGCCGACAATCTGTCTGATCTCCTCAGGTGTCAGGTCATCGGCTTTCTTGGCGGGATCGATTTTGCAGTTTTCGATCACGTTGTTGGCCCGTTTCGGGCCGATACCGTGGATATACCGCAACGAATATTCAATTCTTTTACGTCCCGGTATGTCCACTCCCATCAATCTCGGCATGGCACTTTCTCCAAAAATTAACCCTGACGCTGTTTGTGGCGGGGATTTGTACAGATTATACGAACAATACCCTGGCGTCGAACCACTCGACACCGTTCACAAAGGCGCCGCACTGAACTGCGAACTTTCATGGTTTACTCCTTGTTCAAAAAGGCTTAGGATTTAACCAAAAGTCCGTCACCTTGTCTACCAAAAAAACAGGAAATTCTCATGCCAGCGTCAGAATTTCCACTCTGTCATCGAGCACTGCCACGGTATGCTCGAAGTGCGCGGACGGTTTTCCGTCGCGCGTTACAACTGTCCAGCCGTCATCCAGGATGACCACATCCTGAGACCCGAGGTTGACCATAGGCTCAATCGCCAGGGTCATACCGGGTTTCAAAACGGGTCCTTTTCCGGGCGAGCCGAAGTTCGGCACCTGTGGTTCTTCGTGGAGGTGACGCCCCACGCCGTGACCCACAAACTGCCGAACGACTGAGCAACCGGAGGCTTGCGCCGCACACTCTACAGCGTGGGAGATATCCGAAAGCCTACCACCGGGTTTTGCTGCCGCAATTGCTTGTTGCAAAGC
>JAGYOL010000191.1 GCA_018399555.1 Kiritimatiellia bacterium
TGACCAGGAAAGATCTGCATAGGGCTGAGCGCAGATTTGCCCGTGCCCTTGCGCTGATCGAAAAAGGCTTCGAGGACTTGCAAAAGGCAAACGCAAAAACGCATATCCTTGAAGTTAAACTGCGTGAAATCCAGCTTCTGAAATCAGCTTTTCAATCAAATGAAGGGGACTGGCATCCAGTCCTGATGACACCCGCCGGGGCGGGTGGACTTGATCACCCGCCCCGGCACCTAAAAAAGACAAGGAGAAACACAGCATGACACTCACTGAAAAAATCAAACTTCTGGCAGAAACAAAGGAAAAAAGCTTTTCTGGCTTGCTGCTGCGGCTGTCGAACAAACTCTCCGCAGATACAGCCGAGCAACATATAGAAAAGAAGATCAAAAAAACTGCAACCCGCATCCTCAACGACAGGGTAGGGCTGCTCAGGATTAAGCTCAAGCAGAGCACAGGCTTTAATATCATCCAGTGCGATCACTGTACGCATTTCCGCCCGATAGGCATCCAACCAGTCGCTGGTTTCTGCTTAAAATCAGCAGACCCCAATAACCGGCCACTGGTGTCAGCGGACAGCTTCTGCCTGGATATCGCCCCTTTTGCCCACGCACCGAAAACGCAAAAGGCTAAACGCAGATGAGAGAAATCTATCATAACCGCCCGCCCGAAGAGGACAGCCGCATTGCCGGGCGCAACATCCGCATTCTGCGCCGCCGCAGCGGCATGACCGTACACGAACTCTCCCGGCGCTCCGGTGTGGCATGCCTCGCAATCAACCAGCTTGAGGCTGGCATCGGCAACCCGCTATACCCGACTGTCGCGAAGATCGCCCGCGCCCTTAGCACCAGCCTCAACCGGCTGGCCTATGACGGTAATATGTGACTAACTAACGAGAAAAGGATAACACCATGACTATAACAATCACACTCCCACCCAGCTATGACTTCCCGACCGCAGATGAATGCGCCCTGTACATGACGGACGCAACCACCGCGCTGGAGCGGCGTCTCAAGCCGAAGATTGAACACGGACTGATTAAACAGGCGGAGGCGGATTACAAACTGCACCTCTACCGCTCAATCACCAGCGTGCTCGACGCGGTGTTAGCGGCAATGGAGGATACCGAACAGATGCAGTCAATACGCAGGAAGGCCGGAGAGGTTGACGAACCGGTTCCACCGGAGGCTGTAAAACCGTCTGAAACCAAGCCGGACGACCAGCTGATATGTCATAAATGCGGTTTCAATGGCGCTGCATCTGATTTTATGAACGGTCGCAAATGCCCTGTACCCACTTTGCAGGCAGACTTCTTTTCCTGCCCTGAATGCTATGGGTTCGATATCCGCAGGCAGAATGAGGAGGTCACATCATGATCACACGGAAACAATATAAAGTTCTCTCAGCCATGTTTGACCAGGCCGGCTGGAACCATTTCGGCGGCGTTAATCTCAACGTCCGTGAGGACAGCCTGGCGAAAAGGCTGATTGATGCAATAGAGAAACAGCATCCCGGATCGATCCGGTACTGCTGGGGCGGCAAGGCGTGTACACGGTCCGCTGACGCTCTGTACGGCTATTGCCAGTTCAACCTGACGCAGCAGGCACTTGACCTGATCATTGAGCACGAGGCAATCGCTACTGCTGGCTACGACGGACGCGCCCGGGAGGTCCGCAGCGGGATAGAGTTCGACTTTCACTACCGCGCGGAAAACATGAGTCAGTTGAGATCGGCTGTTAAGCGCGGAAGGCAGTATCAAAGTGTTGAAATCATCGAGGCGAACCCGCTGACCCACGACCAATGGGTGCAGTACTACGGCTGGGGGAGGATGTGATGCTTGTTGCAAACCTTAAAATAATAGTCACATGCGCATTTTTTTCAATTCTGATCGTCGCCGCCCTGCTCACTCTTTTCGAGTGGGGGCGCGAAATCGACCGCAAACGCGAAGCAATGAAACGGAGGTGGCGTAATGGGAAATAAATGTATTGTCGATTTCAAGCTGTACGCCGCCCTGCCGTTCGAAAACTCCGATGCCGCAAAAGAGGGATTCTGCGCCTGCGATCTTTGCGCAGGCTATCCCGGATCTGAATTATGCAGCGAACTTGGATCTTGCTGCATAAACGGCGAGTATCACTACTGGCAAGAGGTCGATTTGCCCGCAGCCGAAAAAGCAGACAAACGCCTCTGCGGCACATGCCTGTTACGCAGTTTATGCCCAGATGGCTCTGATCCGGCGGCGGAAGCATGCGCATCATACGAGCCCGATCCTGGTTTATCAGGCTACTGCAGCGCTTTGCTGCTGATCTTCGGCTTTTTCGGATCAATCGGCTGCGGCATCTATGCCTTATGTATGCGGTAGGAGGTTAACCTATGCAAACGCAGACAACTCTCTTCAATATGGCCACTATGCGCCCTTACACGCCGCCCGCCGCCATCTGCGGCCACTGCCGCCACATGGTTACGATCCGCAACGACAGCGGCCACCTGTGGCATTACTGCGGCATTACCGAGTGCGCCAACTCCATCATCGGCTGCAAGCAGGTCAAGCCCAACCGCCGCGCCTGCCGCCGGTATCAGACTGGTAGAGGCGAGTATCTGAAAACAGCCGAAATATTCAGGGAGGTACAGACAACAGCATGAAAGCTACTTTTACAGAGCAGGATCTGTTCGGCAAAGACCTGCCGCAGCGCATCACTCCGGCCCCGCCGGAGCAAGCCGGACAGATTATCAGACTGCCGGACAAACCAACCTGCACCCCTGCCGAAGCGTCCCGCTGTCTGGGCGTAAGCGTACGGCAGATCCGCTACTGGGTGCAGGAGGGAGTGCTCCTCGCGATCGACTCATCCCGCAACCCCGTATCCGGCACCCGCCAGGACAACCGCAAGCGCTTCTGGCGCGTGGTTGTCCACCGCGCCGACGACAGCTGCACGCCGGAAGCAAACGAATTTTTAACATTAGCGGAGTTCATCCTCCGCAACACAAACAAGGAGATAAACTGAAAATGGCTACAACAAAAACCAAGAAGGCAACAAAAACCACCGACCGGAAACCCCGTGCAAAACCCAGGGCCGCAGATCCCGAGGTCCTGCCGAAAGAGGAGAGCGCCTCCGCCCCGGCGGTCTATCAGGTACGCAGCGAAGAATTCAAACCTGCCCTGGATAACCTGGAGAGCTGTCTGCGCAGCGATATTACCAAACAGAAGAACTTCGACAAGGCCAGCGCCATGATGACCATCAAGATCGGCCTGGGCCTGCAGTTTGCCAAAGGCCTGATCAAGCATGGCAACTACGAAGACTGGGTGGAGTATAAATTCGGCGAGATGTTCAGCAAGCGCAACGCGCAGTATGCATCCAAGCTGGCTAAAAAATTCCTGGCATCCGATGCGGGCAGGACGCTGCAGCTTCCCGCCCCCCAGGAGGGCGGATCCTTCCTGATTTTAGCCAACGAAAACAGCGACAACCAACTTTTCAGATCAGTGCAGGATTTCGTCGGCGACAAAACATTGCCAGACCTTTACGCCGAACACGGCATCAAAGCGCAGAAGCCCAAAGCCCCCGGCGGCTGGCGACCGGCCACGCGGCTGATCGAACTCAACCAGCTTGAGAACGCCCACCTGCGCGGCAAGGAGTTCGAGGTCTGGCCCCCGGAAGACAAAGAGGCCTTCAAGGACTGGCATACCGCGCAGCTCGAGGCCGACACCTCAGTCGGCGAGACCATCGCCGCCGAGGGCGCGTGGGCATCCATCCGCAAGCAGCTTACAAAGCACGGCCTGGAGGATAAGGACTACGCGCACCTGACCGACAGCATGCGCGCCGAAACCGCCGACCTGCTCATGATGGTATCCAAAGCCATCTGCCCCAAGAAAAAATAACCGTTACTGCGGGGCGGCATATTACCGCCCCGTCATCAAAGGAATACATCATGAAGACAACAGCAATAGTTGCAAAAGTCACTCAGCATGACGCCGTCGAGTTTGCCGAACTCCCGGAAGAGGTAAAATCCGAAGTGATAGAACTGCTCAACATCTGCCGCAGGGCCAGCCACCAGAAGCGTCCGCGCAAATATTTGATGTCTGTCGCGCGGGCAAACATCGGACGGCGCGGCTTCAGCCTCAAAAGCCTTGAGCGCAAATATCACGAACTCTGCGAAACCCAGGACTGGCGCGTCCTGATTAACGGAGCAAAAAAACGAGGCAACGGCACCAGCCAGTATCTGACCCCTAAAGTCATAGACGCCTGGCACGGCTTCTGCGATCAGCACAAGCGCTGCTTTAAGAGCGCCTTCATCCACCTCTGCCAGGCGTACCGCGCCGGTAAAATGATCGGCGATGTTGACTGGCGTACTGTGTGGCAGGAGCACCACGAGCTCTCCGTGCAGCCGATGCCGCGCCTCTGTCCGCCGGACATGGAACTCCCGCGCGGATGGAGCTACGCCAACTTCATGCGCAAGAAGCCGAAGAAGGCCGAAACGGCAGCGGCACGTCAGGGCCGCCACGCCGCCCGCAAGTTCTCGGCACGCGTCCGCACCACGCGTGCGGATCTCCTGCCGGGCCAGCAGTACATGATCGACGACATGTGGCATAACCACAAAGTCACCTGGCGCAATCAGCTCGTCCGTGTGCTTGAGCTGGCCGTCATCGACATCGCCAGCGCATACAAGTGCGCCTTCGGCCTTAAGCCGCGTTACTCCGATGCAAGCGGCAAGCGCACCAACCTCAATGCTGGCGACATGCGCTTTCTGC
>JAGYOL010000192.1 GCA_018399555.1 Kiritimatiellia bacterium
AACGCTGTGATATGTTTCCAAACCGCGTTGCGGGAGATTTTCAGCTGTGCGCAAAATGTACGGCTGGAAATCTCCGAGTCCTTGTTCGCCTTTAATAGAGCGAGTATCTGCTGTGCACTGCTCATAGATAGGGATTGCGTTGTTTTTCTGATCCGATTGAACTTGCGGGACCATGTCCACAGACGACTCTGGTTTCATCCGGCAATTTTTTCAATTTTTTCAGCGATTCCGTCAGGGTCTCCCAGCTGCCCCCGGGCAGATCTGTGCGGCCTACTGAACCGGCAAACAGGGTGTCGCCGGCCACCAGCAGATTCTCTTTTTCGAAATGCAGACACCACCCGCCGGGGGTGTGGCCGGGAGTTGTTATGATGCGGGTGCTGATACCGCCATGTTCAATCAGATCACC
The DNA here is from genome assembly GCA_018399555.1 of Kiritimatiellia bacterium. Lineage (GTDB taxonomy): Bacteria > Verrucomicrobiota > Kiritimatiellia > RFP12 > UBA1067 > M55B167. Next base: position 407 of record JAGYOL010000192.1, read on the forward strand.
ATCATCACCTTCCAGCACCAGATTCACCGGTTTGCGGGTGACGGGATAGGGCGGCATGCTGTTCATCGGGGAAAAGGCGTAAGATGCGTCCGCATGGTGCAGATAAACCGGGGTGACCCGTCGTTCCATCAGATCATTCAGGGCTGAAATGTGATCAAAGTGGTAGTGAGTCAGCACCACAACTTCAAGTGTCAGCTGGCGGTCATCCAGAAAAGCAAGTATTCGTTCGGCCTCCGCTCCCGGATCAACTACCCAGGCCTTCTGTGCTTCGCCCCATATAATCGAGCAATTAGCCTGATAGGGGCCGAGGCCCATAATTTCAATGTTCATTTCAAATCTCCTGAAGTTCGATTATTTCCCGATCCAGCGGAGTTAAGGAACGCAGACCTTTGTCGGTAACCAGATAGGTGTCCTCAGGTCCTACCGCGCCTACTCCCGCGATAACAAATTTCGGTTCAACGGCGATACACATCCCGGCCTGCAGAATCTCCTGTGACCGTGCTCCCAGAACCGGCTGTTCATTGATGACCAGTCCGGTGCCGTGTCCTACAAAACGGGCTTTACGCTCCGCTCCCATAAAACACTCCGCAAATCCGGCCCGCTCAGCCATTGCGACGGCAAGATTATACAGTTCCGAACAGGGGGTGCCCGGAATGGCGCGCTGCGCAATGGTCTCGTGAATGTCGATCGAGAGCCGATGCGCATCCCGGGCGCGGGCGGATACACCGCCCAGCGCGTAAACACGGGTGCAGTCGGTTAGATAGCCGTAAAAATTAGCAGCCACATCGGCCATCACCGTCATGCCCGGCTCTATCCGGACTCCGCTCTGACCCACAGGGTATGATGGATCGATCCCGGCACCTCCCAGCGCGAAATCATACGGAGAGACCGCTGCGCCATTATCTCCTGCCAGCACTGTGCCCATAAAGGCCTCCATCGACTCGCCAGCCACCCTGAAGATTCCGAGACTGCCCGCTTTCAGCATCAGGTGAACCATCTCGATCATCCACTGCTGATCGGTCATGCCCTGCTCATAAACCGAGGCGAACCGAGCAACCACCGCCGCATGACGACTGCCGGTTTTTTTCATCAGGGCAATCTCATAAGGTGTTTTTACAGAGCGCACCGAAGCCAGCACTCCTGAGGCGTCCAGACTCTCGGCATCCGGCCAGAGAGCTGCCAGCCGCTGCCAGTTGCGTTGTGACAGCTCGGCGGATTCCAGCCCCAGATGTTCCGGAGAGGCCAGGCCGAGATCATGCAGAATTCCAGGAATCTGTTCGGGCTTATAAATGCTGAAAACATTGTCGCCTGCCGGAAAGGCTCCGCGTCTCACAAAAAAAAGCGGTTGTCCCTCACAGGGGACATAGGTGCAGCCAGCAAAAATCCTGCCTGCAAAATAGAGATTGTTCAGATTAGACTGCACCAGCAAGGCATCCAGTCTGAGGTTTTTCATTGCGTTCTGCACTTTGTGCACCCGTAGTTTGAGATCATTGAGGAGCACGTCGTTTTTTATGTCAGCGTTCATCTTTTATTCCATGCCGGTCTGTTGCTCACCAGCTTCAAGCCCGATTTCTGTCACATGCTCTGATGAGCGTGCCGTGTATCGATTAGGTAAGTTTCTGCCCGGAGCGAAGAACAAGCGATTGAGCAGTAAACTCCACCTATTTATTAAGAGCGATTTTTAGTTCATCTCTCTCGTTTGATCCAAATTCATGGGATTGGGCATCTCTCCAATTCCATTTTTCTCTCAACTGTGTGTGTCAACCGCTTTCATTCTCTCAGTTTTCACTATCGAAAACAAGGCTGTAAACCGGAGCCCGGAAAAGTGGCCTCCGGCTGTGTTGCGTGCCCATCATAAAAAGAGTATCATTGGATCATGACGGAAAATATTCTGAAAAGTATATGGCTGATCTTAGCCCTGATACAAGGTGCAGTTATGCCGCTTTGCGCATCTGTAGAAACCAATCAGCTTGCGGAACTCGTGCCCGAGCTTGTCACACTGCGTGAGAAGTGCGATGTGCTGGCCGAAAACCCCCGTGACAAGGTTGCATTGAGCAATCTGCTGGCCTATGCACGCAACACTAATGGAATCGAGCGACTGCGCAGCCGGGCGATGGCCGCCTACGCACTTACGGCATTGATGAATGGCAATACCAATCTTTATGTGCGCTCGCGAGCCTCTCATGCCGCAAAATATCCGGCTGAGCGTCATCTGCTCAGAGTCGAACCAGCTGAGTGCTTTCTAGCCTGCGAGGAGTGCCGGGGGGAAGGATTTATTATGGGAGTTTGCCCTTTATGTAAAGGCGAGAGCAAATGTCCCAGGTGTAATGGTAAAGGGGTATTACCGATGCCTAAGAAGCTTAAAGGCAGCCGCAGAGCCAACCAGGGCGTGAAATGTCCGGTGTGCGGCGGTAGCGGACGAGTGGTATGCAAGCGCTGTGGCGGCAAGGGCGTCGCTCCGATACGATGTCCGAAATGCAAAGGCAAACCCTATAGTTTCAAAACGCCGCAGCGGGTGATCGATGATTTTGCACTCCTGGTCACGGGTATCTCAAAATGGATCAGCAATGAGGAGGTTTTCTTCAACCGACTGCGGGATGCTCAGAGTGAAAGAGATCCCGTTCAACGTGCCGAGGCCTTGAAGGCTCTGCTTGCAGCATACGGATATCGTCCCGAGATGCGTAAAATCAGAGAGCTGCTGGAAGCCTCCAGAGCTGATCTGACCAAAGTGAAAACAGAAAAACGGGAAAATGAGCTGCAGATCAAGCGTGACATGATCGAGCTGCGCGACTTGACGGAGACACGGCACCCTGCGGCGGCGATCCGGGAGATACGTGACTACCTTGAAGCTAATCCTGAGACACAATACCGACCGGAGCTGGAAATGCTGATCGATGATCTGGCGGAACGCATCGCCAGTCAGCGCTCCCGACGCAGGCTGCTTGTCACTGCAATCGCTGCGCTTCTGCTGCTGTTGATTGTGAGCGGTCTGCAGTTGCGGGTTCACAAAAAACACCGTTCCGGTTGAAAAACCGGAGCTACGTGACTGATCCGCTTTGCGGATTCCCGGATCGTGTCCCGCACCTCGCTCATGCCTTGTCCCTAAGCTGAATCAACCGGGCAAAGTTCGGGAAAGAGTGTGTCCCTCAGCGGCTGAATGGGTTGTCAGTATTGCGCGTGTTTGTGCGGTAGGCGGTCATAGTTGTGCCGAAGCGCTGTTTGAAAAGAAAGGCCAAATGACTCTCGCGGGTGAAACCACACTGCTCCGCGATCTCTCCTATACTCAGATTGGTCTCACGCAGCAGCCCGCAGACCTTTTCAAGTTTCACACGTTTTATCTCCTCCATAATAGTGCGTCCGGTCACAGCTTTAAAATGAATCTCGGCAAAACGCCGTGAGGAACCAATCTGCCTGACCACATCCGGAACCTTGAGGTTGCGATGACCCGCTTCACGCCAGATAAACTCGAGCGCACCCGCAATCTGCTTATCTTCGATCGCGGTGGCCTCGGTTGATCGTCGTGTCACAACACGGGTCGGTTCAGCCGGAAATATCTTTACCGGCACTATTTTGCCGCGCATCAGTTTATCCAGATGCTCAGCCATCAGACAGCCGATATGCCGTCCGTTAGTCTGGATACTGGAGAGTGTCGGGAAGGTCGCTTCACAGATATGCAGATCGTCATCGACCCCGAGCACCGCCACCTCATCTGGCACTGAAATCTGTGCAGCCATACAGGCGTCAAGCACCTGGGAGGCGCGACCATCCATCGCGACAAAAACCGCAACCGGTTTGGGCAGCGCCGCCAGCCATCGGCACATACGCGGCTGTTCAACCGCCCAGTCGCGACGCTCCTTGACGCTTAAACGCGGATAAAAAATGCACTTCGCACCGATCTGCGCGACTGTCTCAGCAAAACTTTCACCGCGTTCAATTGACCAGTAAAGCTCATGCCCCTCTCCCACAAAGGCGAAATGCCGGTAACCACGATCTAGAAAATAACCTGCGGCCATCGCTCCCACAGCTCTGGAGTCTAACATCATGGCTGAATTACCGGCCAGCGGGTGCTGAGGATGGCGCATTGCGAGAGAGGGTTCAAAAAGAACCACCGGAAGATTTGCGGCCGCTATCAGTTCCGCTTCCTCGAGTTCACAGGCACCGGCGATAATACCGGTGCAACCCCAGCGTTTGATATCACGCAGTTTCTGTTCTCCCGGCCGTCCCTCCATGCGGTAGAGCCGCCAGGGTCCGTGCAGCCGTGCATATTGCAGAATGC
>JAGYOL010000193.1 GCA_018399555.1 Kiritimatiellia bacterium
CCGCCACTTAGGGTATTTAATACGAAGCACAGAGCACAGAGAATAATTTGTAAAAGGTGGAATTTAGATGCGGGAAAAAAATAAACAAAAAATGATGCAATACGCTAGAAAGTTGTCAGTTTGTCTTTTGCTTTTGTCATATCTTGGTCTTGCCACGAATTTAAATGCGGAAACATTAAAGTATGATTTTGCCAGAGAGGTTGAAATTTCCTTTGGCAACGCTAAACCTTGTTCGCTGGCGCTCCAGTTCAGAGTTGATCGTTTTCCAGATCTTGCGGAGGGTGAGTGGAGCGATGTTTCGCCGATGACTCTGTTTAAAATGGAGAGTGCCGATAAACGTGAGTTTTTATACTTTGCCCGGATTGTCGACCGACTTTTAACAGTCACACTGTTCAAAAAGGATCGTTCTTATCATTATACTCTGACGGCAAATACTCCGGTGCAACCGGGGGTATGGAACCATATGGTTTTAACCGACAACGGCAACGAGACACGTCTGTATCTGAACGGCGAATTCAGCGGATATAGCTGGCACCCGCACGCACTCCCGCATTTTGTCCGTATGTGGATCGGAGCTGACGGAAAGAACCGGCGTTTATTTCTGGGCGACTTTAAAAAAGAGTTTGAGTTTTTTAAGCGTGTATTGACTGAGCAGGAAATTACCGAACACTATCATAAAGCAATACCCGCCGTCGTCAGAGAGGCTGCCGAGCAACATCGTCTGGCGTATGAAAAAATTCGCTACCAGCAGGCTGAGATACCATATCGCGCGTTACGAGTCACAGCCGATGATCATCATCCGCTAATTGATCAGCTTGCGGTGCACACTACTGCTGTTTCATGGTTCGATAAATCGGGACGTGATTTGCTCTGTGACGGTGGCGGAGCCTTCGGGTCACGGCTGGCGCTCTATCGGTTTATAGGGATGAAAAACGCTTTGCCGCTGTACGACAACGGCACAGCGGTGGATAACATACCGCGCGGCAAATATCGGGCGTTGGCCAATTCACGTGGAACGTTTGATCTGTTTGCAGTGGGACGCAAAACCTTTCTGGGAGCTGAGTCATTGGTGCAGATGCTGAATTGCGGCGAGCCTGGTCAACCTGAGTTTCGTATGCGCCAAGTGCGCTTTGACGACAAAACAATGCGGGCTGCGCTGCATAGGGGGCCTGCCTCTTGGGCGTTAGAGGATATCAACAATGACGGTGTTGCCGATTTTATCTATGTAAGCTACCTTTTAACAGGCGAAGATACGGCATTTCCTTTTGAAGGTACTCCCTGGACCGGCAAAGAGATGCGTTATGCCGGTTCAGGTCGCGGTTATGATGTGCGCGGCAACTGGATCGGCCATAGCCAGATTGCCGAGTATCACTGGGCTCCGGGTGTGATGGATGCAAATGGCGCGCTTAATTTCGGCAAGTCGCGTCAGATCATGACCGGCATTAAGGAATTTCCGCTGCTTTGGAAAACGGTTAAGAGTCGACGGGCGATTACTGTGCTGAGACTTGACGGACAAACCTGGTTGATAACCACCGGGGATGTCGATGAGATAATGGCGATCGAGATTACATGTCGTGACGGCGTGGTTTACAGCGGTCAGGCGCGTCCGCTGCTGAGAAGCGGCTATGTGATGCCACACACCTATCTGCCTTTGACAATCACCAGAGTTGACCTGGATCAGGACGGTTTTGATGAACTGCTGATGGATGGGCCTGCCGGTGTGACCTCCGTGATTAAAGGGCGTCGGATCGGCGAGTTTGAGTCGCTGGGCGTTGCGCAGACCCGCGGCGGATTCCTCGCTGGAGAGTCATTGACATCGCCAGCTCGAATGGACTGGGATGATGATGGCATACCTGACATTCTGACCGGTGATGCTTCGGGTCATGTATGGCTCTGGCGCGGCACCTCAGACCCTTGGCGTTATGGAACACCGATGCCGTTTACGGTTGACGGAGTGCCTTACAAACCGGTTGCCGGTATGACCGGCTCCATCCAGGGACCGAATGAAAAGCGCTGGGGCTACACCAAGGTTGCCGCAGGGAAGTGGAACGGGGAAAAGGCGATGGTCGTGAATGATATCACTGGCGAAATGGTGCTTTTCTATCCCGCCAAAGGAAGTGCCGCTCTTCAGCCGCCGATTCCTTTCACCCGCGCGGACAGACCATATAAGGTAGCCTGGCGCAGTCGTCCTGATTTTGTGTATGCCGCAAGCGGTTTTGCCGCTGTGCCGCACGATGCACTGTTGGTTCAGGATTGGGATGGTGACATGGCGGTGGCCATTCCCGACGCGCCTGGTTCAGTGAATATCAAGAGCGAAGTCAAACTGCGGTACAGCGATGGCGAGACTATCCGACTCTGCGGGCCGGTCGGTTTGTGGGGACGGGGTGCGGTATCACTATTTGATTGGGACGGTGATGGTAATCTTGATCTGATTTTCGGCACCAATCGTTCCTGCCAAAAGTTTTTCAGCGAGTCGCGTAAGAATAAAGGTGCTGTCCCTTTCCTGATCAGGAACGAGGGAACCAATGAAAAGCCGCATTTTGCGCGTCCGCGTCCGTTCATCTTGAAAAACGGGGTCGAGCTGGCATTCGGAGTGCATAACGCCACGCCATGGATCACAGACATCAACGGCGATGGCAAAGTCGATATGCTGATCGGTGCCGAGGATGGCAAGGTGTACGGTTTTTTGAATGAGGAGCTGATGGTTGAGGAGTGAACAATTTTAACACAGAGGCACGGTGGCCACTGAGACGAAAATAAGAGATCGATTCAATCGATTAAGTTGATTCCCTCGATTCTTTCGAAAACCAGGAACACAAACATGAAGAGAAACACAAAATTATTAGCAACCTTCCTGCTGGCAATGACCGGCCTGAGAGTTTTTGCCGCGGAAACCGCAATCCTGCCTCCGGAACAGGTGCCGGGCGTGGTGATCAGCCACTATCCCGGACCCGCCGGACCGTATGTCGGTTCGCCTTCGATCGCGATTCTGCCGGATGGTTCATATGTCGCTTCGCATGATCTGTTCGGTGCAAACTCCAGTTTCAGTGAATTGGGACAGACCAAAATTTTCCGTTCGGATAATCGCGGTCTGACCTGGCAGAAAGCGGCTGATATCGAGGGTTCATTCTGGGCGACACTTTTTGTGCACCGCGGCACTCTTTATCTGCTGGGAACCGATAAACGGTTTGGCGATGTGACCATCCGTCGTTCCACCGATGGCGGCAAAACCTGGAGTGAACCCAAGGATGCTGACAGTGGCCGCCTGAGTGAAGGAGCCCCGTACCACTGCGCACCCATGCCGGTTATTGAACATAACGGACGTCTCTGGCGCGCGATGGAGCAGTGCAATCCCAATAAGGGCTGGGGTGTCAAATTTCGCGCCGGTATGATCTCCGCGCCGACGGATGCTGATCTGTTAAAACGTGAAAGCTGGACTTTCAGTAATTTTCTCTCCAGCGATACAGCCTGGGTGAACGGCACCTTCGGCGGCTGGCTTGAAGGAAATGCGGTTGCCACGCCCGATGGCGATATTGTTGATATCCTGCGTGTGGAGACCAAAGGCCATCCGGAGAAGGCTGCGGTTGTACAGATCAGCACCGACGGCAAACTGGCTTGGTTTGATCCGCTCTCCGGCTTCATCGATATGCCCGGCGGCGCAAAAAAATTCACTATCCGCTATGATAAGAAGAGCGGCTTGTACTGGACCCTGACCAACGATGTTCCTGAGCGTCATCGCAAGTGGAAGCCTGGCGGTATCCGTAACACTTTGGCTCTTGCTTGCTCTAAATATCTGAAAAATTGGGAGGTTCGCTGCAATGTTCTCTATCATCCCGATGTCTCCAAGCACGGCTTTCAGTATGTGGACTGGCAGTTCGACGGGGAAGACATGGTTTTTGTCTCCCGCACCGCTTATTCTGACGATGCCGGCAATGCCCGCAATATGCATGACGCCAACTATCTGACGTTTCATCGTGTGAAGAATTTTCGCACTCTGACGATGGACGACTCTGTGCCGTTTTACAGTATGCCTCCGGTAAAATTTGAAACGGCTGCGCTGAGCATTGTCGGCTCCGGCTGGAAAATGGCGGACTTCAAAGAGGGCGGCGCGGCATTCACCAATCGCAAATACGCCTGGCTGGAGGTGCCACCTCAATTTCGTAAAGGTTGGCAGTATACCCGCAAGGAGGGAGGTGAATTCACAGAGATCACGATCGAAGCCAAAGCCGAGACAAAGGTGCGGATTTTCGCAGCGGTCAAGAGTCATAAAAAGGAACTGGAGGGCTGGAGGGCTGTTGACGGTTTGATGTTCCGCTATAATGACGGAGGAAAAACACGGATGCAGGTTTATGAACGTCATTTGAAAAAAGGCGAGAAACTCGAGTTGCCGCAGGCTTCCTGGGCTGGCACCATGGTGCTGCTGCCGGGTAAGTGATCCTGCTGAGATTAAGCTGAGAAAATGGCCGGTTTGTTTTGCGTGGCAATGTAGTAGCCGCTCTGCGAGCGGCACAAACGGGCTACGCGGTGTCGCTCTGAGAGCGACTACTACAAAGAGAACCGTGCGGGCACCGCTGTAAAGTCGGCTCTCTGAGCCAAATTGAGAATTTTAGACAGGATTACAG
>JAGYOL010000194.1 GCA_018399555.1 Kiritimatiellia bacterium
CGAACACCCTTCTTTGATAATCAAGCCGCTTGGCGGTTTTGGGTTTCTATATATATTCCAGATGAAATATCGCTGGGGGCAGTTCAACGATCTTTGAATAACGCTTGTAAAGTCGTAAGCCAACGCGTATCATGATTGGCTATGAAAAGCTGGAAAGTACTGCATTTAAAACCCAATACCGAAAAAAAAATCATCCAGTATTGTAAGCTCTTCAATATCTTCTGTTACATACCCATGCGGGAAGTGACAAAGAGTTATCAACGGCGCAAGGTGATTGTGACGCTGCCCGTCTTCACCGGCTACGCCTTTGTAAAATTTTCAAGCAAAGAGCGTACTGCTCTGCTGCAATCAAACTGCATCTGCAAAATCATCGAACCCTTCGCGCCACGCACGTTTGTCAGAGAACTTGTGATGGTGCGACGCGCCCTGCGCGCCGACCCGACACTGCAGTCAGCCGAGCCCTTTAAAGAAGGACAGCTCGTACGGATTACCAGCGGTCCTTTCATGGGTACCGAAGGCTATGTTAAATCGCTCTCCGACAGCAAACGGGTGACTCTGAATGTCTCAGCCATCGGGCAGGCCTTAAGCATCAATGTCACCACCGACACTATTGAGGCGATCTAAATCAACCTGAAATGTTATTGCCGTGCCGCTGCCCGGAGTGCTGTCCACCTTCATTTCACCGTCTATTTCCGCCATCCGGCGCCGCATGTTGACAAGTCCGTTGTGACCTACTCCGGCACTGGCGGAGGGATCGAACCCCCGTCCGTCGTCAGCCACAACAATCCGCAGCCGATCGTCTTCAATGGACATTTTGATATTCACCTGCTTAGCCTGGGCATGCTTGAGAATATTGCCGATCGCCTCGCGCACCGAAAGCAGCAGGTGGTGGCGCGTCTTGGATGCCACCTTGACATTACTCAGTTCCGGCGGGCGTGAAAAATGAAACCGCATGGTTGAGTTGCCCAGAAAATATTCGGTGTACTGCTCGAAATAGCTGATGAAAGGCTCCCAACTGTCGTTAACCGGATTAACCGCCCAGACAATTTCATCGACATTGCGGGCCAATTCATTCGCCACATCATAAATCTGATCGAGTCTCCGGTGCGCACTCTCCTTTTCGACATCGCTGTGGGCCAGTTCACTGAGCGTAGCAACCACCGACAATCCGTTACCGAGGTCGTCGTGGATATCACGCGAGATGCGTGCCCGTTCACGGTGCAAAAACTCTTCACGCCTCAACATCTCCATCTGAAGTTTAAAGCGGTGATTTACAACAGCACGGGCGATCGTAAAAACAACTCCGGCCAGAATTGCGGTAATCAGAATATAAAACCAGATTGACTGCCAGTAATGAGCCTGCACCTCGAAACTCAGGCGCACAGCATCCTCATTCCACACTCCGCCGCTGCCGGCCACAACCTCGAATGTATGTCTGCCCGGAGGCAGCCACTCAAACGAAGCTGAACGCTCACGCTGAACCGAGGACCAGCCGGCGTGCAGCCCTTTGACACGATGTTGATAAAAGACCGAACCCTGGACTGCCGGAGCAAGTGCCGTAAAAGAAAATGTCACATTGCGTGCCCCAGGTTTCAAACTCAGATCACGCTGGCCAGTATACAGATTGTCATAAACCACTCTGCCGTTGGCTGATATCTTCTCGACCACGATCTGCGGTGCCAGCTCGTCAAGCTTGAACCTTTCGGGTTCCACCACACAGATTCCTCCATCGAAGGGCAGAAGAAGTCGGGAAGGTAAATCACCCCCTTCAGTTTTTGAACTGAAGGTGATTCCCCCCAGAGCGCGGTTGCCCGGCAAGCCGTCGGCAACATCCAGTTTCAACATACAGATGCCGCGGGTATGATCATTCGCGGGGTCATCTTCGCTCAACAAATCCAGCGAACCCGGCGACAGTGCCAGCAAGCCGTTACGCGTCCCGAGCCAAATGCGCCCGTAACGATCCTCGGCTATCTGCACAACACTCTGATCGAGACCATCAGTTTTTTCGCCGAATGCGTGCATTTTTTTATCGTGCAGATAAAACAGACCGGCTGTTGTGCCGATCCACAAACGGTCACGGAGATCGCGATATACGCAGCGGGCATAACCCTTCAATCCATCAGTTTCATTGAAAACACGCCTGCTTTTATCATTGAAGTAACCGGTTATTTCGGTGTCATCGCTGCAAATCCACAGGGTGTCGTCGCGATCACGGAACAATGCTTTCACACTGCGGGGAAAATAATCACCTCGCACTGCCGCAACCTCGAGTTCCCCCTCTGCGGAAACCGCCATCAGGCCCTGCGGTGTACCGACCAGAACCCCCAGACCAGGGTATTCCAACAACGTATAGATCGTATGTATGACCGGCAGTGAATAATCCCGCTGTGCAACGATCTCCGGATAATCGGTTCCGGTTGATTTAAACAGACCTCCTCCCAGTGTGCCCATCCAGATCATTCCCCGGCTGTCTTCCAGAACTGCGCTTACCGGCAAATCCACATCCAGATAGATTGTCTGCAGAATACGGCCTGTTTCAGCTTCAAGCCGAACCGCATGGCCCCGAAACCCGGCCCATATGTTTCCATCCGGCAGCATGCAGATAGAATAAGCCGTACCCTCTGTAACCAAACCGTCAGAGCGCATCCTGCCCACCAGTTTTTTTCTGATGCTCAGCAGACCTCCATCGCTGATCGCCCACACATGACCCTCATGATCTTCGATCAACTCGTGCACAGACATCAATGCCGGTATCTGATCTTCTCCTATGTGCGTCCACCGCCCGGCCTGCCAACGATAGATACCGGTTGGATTGCCGATCCAGAGCGAGCCGTCGCCCGCCTCCAGCATACTCGTCACCAATCCGGCATTTTCAGGAAATCCTATGGGGGTCCAGATATTATTTTCGAGATAGGCGATTCCGTTAGGGCCATTGATCCATAACCGTCCCGAACGACCGGCATTTACTCCCGAGACGGCCTCAACCAGAAAATCCGGCAGACGGGTACTGCGGTCATCAAAACCACCATTCACATACTCAACAAGTCCGTTCCAAGCTGTCATCCAGACTCGCCCCTGCGAATCCACATCGGCCGCTGTTACCGCACCGAGGGTCGCACGGTCATCCGAAGGTACCGGACAGGAACGCGCCCGGAATCTGGTCGTGGCGTCGTCCGCAGCCGTCACCGCCTCAAGCAGCCCGCGTTCCGCATAAGCACGCACAACGCCGTCATCGGAAATAACCAGCCCCAGCAACCGGCCGACAAAGGACGAAGAATCGGCGGCCGACCAGCAGCTCCAGTCGCCGGGCTTGAAACGTCCGATCCCGCTACTGCCGAAAAACCAGACTCCATCCGGCACACCACAGGCAACACCTTCAACCGGACCGGTTACACTCAGAACCTCATCCGGAACCGGCAGGGCTCTGAAATCAACTCCATTGAAACGGATCAGCTTATCAGAGGTGCTGAGCCACAGATAGCCGCTTTCTGCCTGGGTGATGCCGGTCAGAGGCAGTCCAGGCAGGCGGTCTTCCACCGTCCAGACACGCAGTGCAAAGTCCACACCTTGATCAGCAAAAGCAGCTGTCAGTAAACCGAACAGACAGCAGAAGACCAGCGGCAACTCTTTAAAGCATCTTGTCATTTGTCAGAGCCGAATTCTAAGGCGTCTTCAGCTGTATGTAAAGCCCGCCGTGTCAAAGGATAAGCGCTGAACTCTTCCTGCAGAAGACACGCAACACACATTTTTCAGCCGGCGTTCAGAATTTCAGCTACATCCCCGATTGAATCCAGCACGCAATTACCGGTAAGTGCGAGTCTGGCGTGAGACTGATGTCCGCAGGCCACAAGCAGACAGCGAACTCCCAGTTTCTGCGCCACCTCATGATCATGTAGCGAATCGCCCACCAGCAGAATCTCGCGCCCGTGGACACCCATGTCATGCACCAGCTGCCGTCCGGCACTGAGTTTCGAATCGCCATATAAATTGTCGATGCCCCGAACCCATTGGAAAAAATCCCGGAGTTGATAGTCACAAATCATGCTGTCGAGGATGGACTGGTGGGAAGCCGACAGAACCGACTGGCGATATCCGCGTTCACGCATATTCGCAAGGGTGCTAATCGTATCGGCATGCAGTGCCAGAGAATCATCCGCACGGAACAGATCATGGAAGGTCACTGAAAGCTCATCCCAATCCTCATTATCAAGCTCAAAACCGACGGTATTGTAAAAATCATATACCGGAAAGCTGAAGAGCTCACGATAGCGGTCAACCGAAAGTGTCGGCAGGTTACGCACCTGCAGCATCCTGTTCAGAGTGTTGACACAGGCCTGTGTGTCATTCAGCAGCGTACCGTTCCAATCCCAGATTATGTGAGAAAATTCCTGCATATTTTCCTTTATATTAAAACATTTCAACTGTCAGCATCCTATGGTGTGGGTGTGTCGCGATTATAGCATTTCCCGCCCTTCATTTACAGGGGTGAATTTTTATGGAATGTTAGTCGCTATAATTTTAGTTTCTGTCGTAAAAAACAAGAATTTACGCTAGGGGTCGTAGCTAAATATTTGTACATTTGCGCAAGAATGGCGCACTTATTGTTCAAAAATAT
>JAGYOL010000195.1 GCA_018399555.1 Kiritimatiellia bacterium
CAAAGTCAGCAGTGCAGTCGCTATCCATATAAGGGAATGCATATTTTTAGGTTTCATTGAACCAATTTTAATGTCTGTCACCAATTAATTTAATTTTTTTATAGATTGTAGATTTTGTTATTGCAATCATGATGTTTTAACCAGTATACTGGTTGCAATGGCGATTGTGTATTTATTTATAGACAGTGTGGTGACAGGAGTTTTGTGATGTTAAAGTCGGTTATTCAGCAGGGTAACAATCTGCCGCTCAGCAATCTGGCTTATGAATATATTCAGCGCTGGCTGGTTGATCAGCGATGGAGCACGGACAAGCGTATCTCCGAGCAGCGTCTGGCCGGTGAGCTCGGCATCAGCCGCACACCGGTGCGCGAGGCGGTGCGTCGTCTGGTCGGCGAGGGTTTTTTATACCAGATTCCATCCAGCGGCACTTATGTTGCCAAACCCGACAGCAAACAGATCATTGAGATATACGAGATCCGCGTGGCGCTTGAGGGGGCTGCCGCAGCCAAGTGCGCCCGCACAATGAGCGTGGCGGACATATCCAGACTGCTCGGGTATGCCAATGAGATGAACGCTGTTACACACGAATTCCGTGCAAGCGGCGAGCGTTTTATGAATGCTGAGATGGTCCAACGTTTTGTAACGGCAGACATGGCTTTTCACCGTCTCATCATTCATGCGGCTGGAAATCGGCTGGCCCAAAAGATCGTAACCGAAGGTTATTTGCGCAGTCGTGTTTTCGGTTTATGGTCGCATGAGCGTGATCTGCATCACGTGGCCTGGGTCTGGCTGGCACATACTCGAGTTGCGCGTGCCATCCAGAACCACAAGAGCGCAGCGGCCAAGCACTGGATGCAGAAACATATCCACGACAGTTTGAACGACACTCTCACTGCCTACACCCACCAGCAGGACTCCCAGGCACCTTTCAATCAGGTTCTTGAGCGGCTGGCACAATCGGCGGAGAATATTTTAATGCGCGAACAGGGCGGGAAAGCGGCTGCCCCTGGACGCAGTTGACTCGTACAGAAAAAAGGACTTTAAGGAAACAAACATGGTGAAACATTTTTTACAACCGCTGATTGCCATCTGCCTGCTGTGCGCCCTGGGCGGGTGCCGCAGCAAGAGCGGCAGAGCAACACCCGAAGAGAACGGGGTGATATGGGGTTTCACTACCCAGAATTTCATATCCGCAATGCCGGTATCGTGTGAAAGTTCACTGCGGCATATCGACTTTGCCCGGTCGCACGGTTACAGATGGATTGAGCTGCGCGACCCTGACGCTGACCTTTCAAGCGATGAATGCCGCGTGATCAGCGACTATGCGGAGCAACAGGGCATTGATGTGGTTTACTCTGTTCAGCGCGGATTTCTAGCGGAGGATTTCCAGCCGATTGTCACCAGGGCCCTTGAAAATGCGCGATTTTTCAACGGCCCCCGCTTACTGCGCGTTTTGGCGTTGCGTGGAAAACACCCTCTGGGCTGGACAGAGAATGAGTTCAGCAAAGTCAAGGCCATGAGTGCCTGGGCTGCTGAGATGGCCCGGCGGGACGGTTATCGGCTGATGGTTGAAAACGCGGATGTAATTCTAGACGGAACTCCGCATGGATGCTGCGGACTGCGTCAATTCATGGAAAATGTTGATCCTTTGATTGAACTGCAACTCGACAGTGCCAACCTGTTCACCGGCGCAACAGGCGTTGATGCCGTCCAGGCCGAGGAGTTCATCCGTGCTTACGCAGAGCGCACCACCTATCTGCATCTTAAATCGGCGCGTGGCGGAGTTGCGCTGCCGGTAATTGAGGACAACCCGCTTGCTTTCGCAACCATTCTTGAAATCTTAACCGGCAGCCAGGCGGTACTGTATGCAGCCATTGAACTGGCATCCGACTCTAACGATATCGGAGTGATTGAAAAGAACATGCGTATCAGCATGGACAGATTGGTCAAAGACAAACTTATCACCGATTTTGATGATAGCAGGTAGCGGTACGGCGCATCTTAGTCCGCACTGCGACGAAGATGGCTCTCATAGAGCGACGATTACACGGAAAAAGAGCGCTGATCGCGTAAAAGAAATGCAAACCGCGTTCGCATAAAAGCGAGCGAGGCCACAGGAGAACAACAAAGATATGAACAACAGAGGGATCATCAACATTTTGATATGTGTATCTGCGGCGGTTCACGGCATTCGGGCAAGTGCGGCAGAGCAGCCGCTTGACGGAGCAAAAGCGGCCATTGAGTATTACGACGGCGAGGTTGATACCTTCGATGTGGGAGTCAAGCTGTTCTCTGACCGTGGCTACAAAGTGGCGGAGTGCCCCGCTTGGCTGAAGGGGCAGAACTTTATACGCAACGGCATTATGGATGAGCGTTTTTATATCGCTGAGGATGGTGTGCTAACACTGATAACCCCGACCGTCTGCACCAACAGAATCTCGGCATCGCAGGTTAAGCTGCTGGAGAAACGCGGTTTTGAACGCATCAACAGGCCCGCTGAATTCCAGCTCTTCGGTAAGGCGGTCTGGGATGTTGCCCGCATTTATCAGAAACACGTTAAGGCCGGACAGCATTTCTCAATTCCTAAATACGTTATTCTGGTCAACTTTTCCTCCGCAAAGAAATTCCAGCCGAAACCCTGGAATGAGAACGACGGCGAACGGTTATACAACGGCATTGTGCTGCCCGAACGCTGGCCGCCGTACACTATCGATCCGTCCAACCGTGATCCGATGCCGGTGCCTTATCTGGATTTTCCACCGGTTGTTATTCCGATTGATGTGGGGCGTCAGCTCTTTATCGATGATTTTCTGATTGAAAGAAGCACTCTCACACGCACATTTCACAAACCCCGCAAATACAGCGGCAACCCGGTACTCAAGCCGGAATCCGAGTTGGAGCTGAACGGGGAATTGAACGACGCCGCTGTCCCGAAAAGCGGCGGTCTGTGGTGGGATCCGCAGGAAAAGATATTTAAGCTCTGGTATGAGGCGGGCTGGATTCACACCATCTGCTATGCCACCAGTCGGGACGGGATTCACTGGGAACGTCCCTCGCTGGATGTCCGCCCCGGAACCAACCAGGTACTGCCGCTTGATCTGACCCCCGACTCCTGGACGGTCATTCCGGACTGGGATGCCGCCGATCCTCAGCAGCGATACAAGATGTATATGCACCCGCCCGGCAACGGTGGTGCGATCTGCATGACCTCACCTGACGGCATCCACTGGACCAACCGTGTGACAGCAACCCCATCCGGCGACCGCAGCACCGCCTTCTACAATCCCTTCCGCAAAAAGTGGGTTTACAGTTTGCGCTCAGGAACACCGGGGCGCGGACGATCCCGTCACTATTGGGAGAGCGACGATTTTCTGAAAGGTGCCACCTGGAGTGTGGATGAACCGGCCTTCTGGGCGGCAGCCGACAACCAGGATATCGTTGATCCGACCAGCGGCGGACACGCACCGCAGCTCTACTGTCTCGATGCGGTGGCCTACGAAAGCATTATGCTCGGCATGTTTGAGATTCATCACGGCCCCCCCAACCAGGAGTGCAGCAAAGTCGGTCTGCCTAAAATAACCGAGCTTGACCTGGCCTACAGCCGCGACGGATTCCACTGGCACCGTCCCGACCGCACCATCGACATCCGCGCCGAACGCAAGGATGTCTGGGACCGCGGCTATGTTCAGCCGCTCGGCAACATCTGCACAATTCAGGGCGACACAATATACTTTTACTACAGCGCCTTCCGCGGCGACACAACGCGCACCGAAAGGAACTGGATGAAAAACGGCATGTATCATGACGGTGCCATGGGCGTCGCCTTTCTGCGACGTGACGGCTTTGCATCAATGGACGGCGGGGCTGACAGCGGCGAGCTGCTGACCCGTCCGGTAACCTTTAACGGCTCGCGGCTGTTTGTCAACACCGCAACGCAAGATGGCGAACTACGTGTGGAGATTGTTGATGCGGACAGCGGCAGAACGATTGAGCCCTACACCGTACAGAACTGTCGTCCGGTCAAGCTTGACAGCACGATCGCTGAGGTCAGCTGGCGCGACACGGAGAAGCTGAACGCTCTGCGCGGTAGAGTGGTGCGATTCCGCTTCATTTTAAAGAACGGGTCACTCTACTCATTCTGGGTCAGCCGGGATGGCAGTGGCCGCAGTGACGGCTATGTGGCTGGCGGCGGAGCGGGATACACCGGCATGCGCGATACCGTCGGCAAAGCCGCGTTGAAGAGTGAAGGTGGAGAAGAGTGAAGAAAAGAGAGGAGAGTGTCAATCTTCAAGTGGCCGGTGAGGGCACCGGCCCTACAGAGGGGTACCTGCGAAATGCGCAGCAATGTAGTAGCCGCTTTTTAAGCGGCACAGCAGCCACCGCTTGAACCGGTTACCGGCAGCCACCGCCTAAACCGGTTACCGGCAACCACCACTTAAACCGGTTACCGGCAACCACCGCTTAAACCGGTTACCGTGGTGCGGCATTATTGCCGCACAGAGAGGTCGCTTATAAAGCGACTGCTACAGAGACGAAAGAGAGGTCGCTTGTAAAGCGACTACTACAGAGACGAAAGAGAGGTCGCTTGTAAAGCGACTGCTACAGAGACGAAAG
>JAGYOL010000196.1 GCA_018399555.1 Kiritimatiellia bacterium
TTCTTGAGGTTGAAGTAAATGGTGGAACGCTGCAGCTTGCGGATGGCAACAGCAATGTTTTCGGTCCTCTCACACTCAATGATGCTGTCCTCTCTTACAATAGAGGATATGATTCCGAATGGGCTATGATGATCTTCAGCGGCAAGGTCAGTGTGCAAGGAACACAGCCTTTGGTATTGAATCCTGCCGGATCGAACGCTAAGCTTGCCAGCTGATGAGATTAATGTTACGTTTTTGAGCGCCTCGACAGTGGATGGTTCTGTGAATCTGGCCGACTGGACCGTGAATGTGGACGGAGTCGATCCTTCACCACACCTGAAGGTCAGAGAGAAAAACGGCACCCTGGTTGCTGGATGGTCTCCTCAGGGAACCATGATTTTGTTGCAGTAGAGCACAAACAATGAATTATAAAACCAAAACGACTCTGGGTCGGGGTTAGTTCCCGTTTTGCGCACACGCATTAAGCCAAGTGTTATTCGCTGTGTGCGAAACAAGAAACATTCGCTGGCGGGGTCATGGCCCCTGTCCTACAGAGTGCAAAAATAAGCTTTACAAGGCATTTTAGTGTAGCTGAGGTCCTTGCTTGTCGGGCGAAGCCTGAAAGGCGAAGACTGGACCTCGGACAAAGACTGTAACCCCTGCATTTGTGGGGAGCTTGTGGTATAATTCCTTTATAACAAAAAGAGAATGAAGATTATGAAAATACAGATTTTAATGTTAATACCACTTGTGTCACTTGCCGGAACAATCCAGGTTCCGGGACAGTGGAAATTAATGCCGGTTGAAGCTGTAACGATTCAGGCTGCGCCTCCTGCTGTTCCGCGGGCGTCCTCCGGTCAGGGCTCCACCCTCGGCACTGCAGTTGTGCGTGTGGCTGATGATGCAGAGATCTCTGAATTGAAAGGATTCCAGGGTGTGCGGGTTGATAAAGGTGAAATCTCCCTGGTCTATGGCAAATCAGAAAAAGCCAGTGGTTTTGTCAGGATGCAGCTATCTCCTCAAGGTGGTGCTGAGTGGTATGAATCAACCTATTGGACCGGTGGTGAAAGCTGGGCGCGTGTCGCTGAAAACTGGATGCACCCCGGGAATAATTCGGATGTCGCCCGAACCTTTGTTGCGCCGCAGGATGGCCGCTTGTCGGTGTCTGGCACCGTAAAGAAACTTCACCTCAGTGGTGATGGCGTAAAGGTCGCAATTCGTCATAACGATAAGGTTATCTGGACCGCGGAACTTGATGGAAAAGACGGCATCGGCAAAGAACCCGAGATTGCAGCGGATGTTAAGAAGGGGGATAAACTGCGTTTTATCCTTAATCGTAAAGGTTCCTACTCCTGCGACACAACCGGCTGGGACCCAGTGATAAAGTATGAGGGAGGCCAGATCTTCCGTGCATCAGAGGGGTTTGCTGATAAACAGGCCGCCAACAATTGGTGTTACGAATGTACAGGAGCAGCTACCGCGAAAGCGAGTGTTCCTGAGCTTTATGGTATTGGGAGGGATTTCAAACTCTATAAGAACAATATTGATGCTGAAAATCTGCTGCCGGTTGTAATTGTCTCTGATGGTAACAAGGAGGATGGGTTCGGCGGCTACTTGATTATTCGCGATACAGCTGGGAAATGGGCTTTTACGCAGAATACCGGGGGACTCTCTGTTTCTGGACCGGGTGCAGCGGCAATCCTGCGCTACGACGGTACATGGATTGAAGCTCTCAATTTACTTGCAGGAATTGTTCAGGAAGACAAGCTGAGCAAACTCTCTTTTGAAAAGCTGACGGCATCGGTTCGTTCTACATATGACAAGTTGGTTGGCGGTGTCTCTGGTGCACCTGAACTTGACCTTTTTCTCCTCGCAGTCTCAGAGTGGGTGCAGGATGATGATCTTTTCGCCGGAGGCGATGCCGCACGTCTGACTGCCTGCATAAAAGATCAGACACAGCGTCTTCAGAAGCTTACCGGCAAAGACCAAAAGATCAACGCTGATTCGGATTGGATGAAATATCTGCGAACACGGTTGCTGAAGCGCGTTGCGTTGCTCTCTGATCCGAAATTGAAATTTAAAGAAATGCTTTTCTGTAAACGCGCTAATCCATCATGGAACCACGAGGTGGCCCAGTATTTCGGTTGGCGCCAGCGGCCCGGTGGTAGCCTGTATGTCCTGGAACGTCCGGGCATTTCAATGAGCTGTCGTGATATTATTAAGGATCAGCTGCCGCAGGGAAACATTCTTGAACCGCGGCTTTCCTATGACGGAAAAAAAATTCTTTTCTCTTTTGTGGCAACGGATGGTGCGCTTGATCCGCGTAATCTTCCGCGCAACGAGACCGACACCAATCATCACTATTATCACATTTATGAGATCGGGACTGATGGAACCGGCCTGCGTCAGATAACTAATGCCATCTTCGATGATATGATGCCCGAGTGGCTGCCGGATGGAGGCATTGCTTTTGTCTCCACGCGTCGTCGTGCGACTTCACGTTGTTTCTGGTGGGGCTACAGTGACCGCTGGCACAGCTATACCATGTACAGGATGAATGCCGATGGCTCCAACATCCAGCAGCTGTCATGGAACGACGTGAATGATTGGTTTCCTGCGGTTTCGAACAGCGGACATCTGCTATTTGCCCGATGGGACTACATCGACCGCGATGCGGTGACTCATCAGAATCTCTGGTCCATGCGGCCGGACGGCACCAACCCGATGGCGGTGTGGGGTAACGAAACTCCCAAACCACACTGTACTTTTCAGGCTAAGCCCATACCGGGCAGCAGTAAAATTGTCTGTGTTGCATCGGCGCATCATGCTATCACCGGTGGTCCGCTGATGGTGATTGATCCTGCGATTGATAACAACAGTCAGGAGGCCGTGACACGCCTGACACCCGGTCATTATCCGGAATGCGAGGGCTGGAATGTGAAAGAGTGGTATAACGCGCCCTGGCCGCTCTCTGACAAACTGTTTCTCGTTTCGTACAGCCGCGATCTGCTAATGCACGAGCCTCAGCGCCATAATCCGGATTATGCTTTGGGGCTTTATGTTATGGATGATCAGGGCAACCGTGAGATCCTCTATCGCGACGGCTGTATCGGGTCAACCAACCCTACGCCACTGGCACCCCGCAAGATGCCGCCGGTACTTTCCTCGGTCTTTAATAAGCAGCTGGCGGATCAGGATATGGGCGAGATGTTCCTCTCTGATATTTACGAAGGGATGCCGAAAGCGGAACGCGGAACCATAAAACAGATCCGTGTGGTGCAGGTTTTTCCTAAAACAACACGCGATTCTAATACACCCCGTATCGGTGTGGCCGGTGAGGAGAATACACGCGCAATACTGGGTGTGACACCTGTGGAGGCGGATGGTTCCGCCCGTTTTCTGGTGCCGGCCCGCAAAGCAATTCTTCTGCAGGTGCTTGATAAGGATGGCTTCGCCTACCGCACCATGCGTTCAAGCACCTCCCTTATGCCGGGCGAACGCGTCTCCTGCATTGGGTGCCATGAAAACAAGATGACAGCCTCTGCCGCAAGCCAGCAAATAGTGACAGCAATGAAGCGTCCTGCGGCGGTGTTAACGCCGACACCGGAATCCGGGCGCCCTTACGGCTTTGTGGAAAATATCCAGCCGATTCTGGATGCCAAATGTATTAGTTGTCACAATGACAAAAAAACCGAAGGCGGGATTAATCTTACAAGGACTATTAAGGAAAATGGCTATACCGCCTCTTATCAGAGTCTCTGTTATGCTAAAAACAGTAAGGGTAAAAACATACGGCGGAGATCAAAGAAAACCAATCGTTTGCTGGTTCCCTGTTTTGCACAGCGCAATCAGATTCAGGTGACTCCCGAGGGCGGTGCGGATGGAGCAATCGGCAGCGGCCTGATCCAGATGCTCAAAGCGGGACACAGCAAGGTTGAGCTCACCGCTGCAGAGTTGCTCCGTATCGGAACCTGGATCGATATGAATGCCATCTTCTATGGTGTCTATGAACCCGAGTCTCATCTTACCATGCAACGTGAAGGCAAGCCCGTCCCCATGCCGGAGATCCAGTAGAAACAGTGTGCCCGTCTTCGCACTACGCGTCTACGCCGTGGCAGGCGAGTGTGCGAATGCGCGATTTGTATGACTCAAATTTGTTTGAGGTGCTCTGGTGAACGAAGAAATCAGCTAACTCAGTAGGTCAGGCGCTACGAGCCTGACCATGCGAAGGCAGCATTGTAACTGTGGCTTGTCAAATAATATCACCTGCCCACAGGGCTTTAATGAAGTCCTGATAGGGGAGTATGCGGATGCCGGTTTCAGTTATGCGTTCCCGCGGCTCCAGACAGACGGCAATGAGCTGCTTAACTTCTGGAAACTCTTTCCTGAATTGTTCAAGATGGCGGATGTCCCGGTTGTGAAGGTTTTGTTTGCCTTTAACCTCTATGGCTGTTTCGGCATCTCCCAGTATGAAATCAACTTCAATGCCGCTTGAAAGTCGCCAATATGAAATGTCATAGGGGGTGGTTTGATTTCGGACATGAATTGACAGCTCATGAAATATCCAGTTCTCAAAAGCTTTTCCGAATGTTTCTGATCT
>JAGYOL010000197.1 GCA_018399555.1 Kiritimatiellia bacterium
GCCGACTGCTACTATTTTCGACAGGATGCCGCCTGTCCACATCCGTCACCTGTCACCTGTCACCTGTCACCTGCTCCCCCCCGTCACCCGTCCACCGGCTCCTGTTTCTCTGCCAACTACTCCGCAGCCAAGGTGTCGAGGTTAGGTTTGATGAGGCAGCAGCACAGTTTGCTCATCTCATGCGAAAGGAGCTGAAACTGTTTATCATCGGTGTAGGTGCCGACAATCGCACCGCCGGAGCCGGCAAATTTTGCTGAACATCCGACACTACGGGCGGCCATGACCATATCGCGATTGGCTCCTGAAACATTGAATATCCGGTCTCGCAGATCAAAATTCGCATCAATCAAAGTTGCCAGCTCCTCTTTTCTGCCAGCTATTAAGGCGTCGTAGGCATGTTGTGCAAGATCGGCAAATTCGGACATCGCGTCAACTATCTGAGGTGCTTTTTCTTCAAACAAAACTTTCAGCTTCTGATGATAAACCCCGGAAATCTCAGCTCGTCTGGGATCATACGCCACATATAGATTGGGAAGCAATGCCTGATCAATCCTGCGGTAAACACCGTATTCACGCTCTTCAATCAACTTGCGATTAAAGTCCATGAAAACCACCCCGCCATAAATCTGAATCACACGATCCTGCAAACCGCACTGAATGCCAAGTTCATCGCGTTCTGCCTTGAGACAAAGTGACGGTGCCATTTCAAGCGGGATTTCAATTTCGTAAAAGTGCTGAAGCGCCTTCAACATTGCAGTGCAGATAGCCGAGGAGCCTGCCAAACCGACCAACCGGGGTATATTGGATGTATACCGAACTGTAAAATTTCTTTGGGGCAACTTTATTCCCTGCTCCCGGCAGTACAGCATAAACATCTTTGTGGTTGCCTTCAGCAGGCGAATTCCACCGTAGTAACCGAAGAGATGAATCTCTTTCAGCAGTTCGTCGACCGAAGCGAATCGAGCGTCATCCACCTCTCCAGCCTCGAATCCTATTTCCGGGGTTTCATACATCGTGACCTTGGCGGAGAAGTTGCCGAATGTAAATGAGAGCGTCTTGCCGAAGTAACCATCGGATGGATTACCGACAAGACCCGCACGTGCAAATGATTGAGTTTGAATTAACATAATTTATACAGGTTGATCGCACCGCAAAACGGTGCTGGTTTCAAAGTTGGAAGGTTTTTACGCAGAGGCGCTTAGGGGAAGAGAGTGAAGATTGAACCCATTATACTTTCAACTGCCTCTCTCCACTACCTTGTCGGCCATAGCCCGGAGGGCGACGGCTGATGCCGACTGCCGACTGCCCCTGTCTTCTACTTTCTACTTTCTACAAATTCCTCTCCGTGGATCAGTGCCTCTGTGTTAAAAATTCACTCTTAGCATTCGAGCACTACTTTATCTTCATCCGTAGGACGGCTTTGCCATCCGTGGGTTCTTTTAGAATCTTTTCACGGTGCTCTTCTGTAATTGTAAAAATCAGGCTTTTACGACGTTGCAGATGCCTGACATCACGTTACGGGTGTCAACAATCAGCTGCGCCCACTGTGCGAGTTCAGCATAATTCACGCATTTGTGCGCGGTGCTGATCAGAACGCAGTCGAAAGATGCGATGACATCCTGTTCCCAAGCGACCGATTTTGTGCCGGCCCATTGCGGATGCTCACGTGTGGGTTTGATCACCGAAACATAAGGGTCGTGATAGGAAACCTCAGCGCCGCGCTGTTTGAGCATCTCCATTAAAACATAGCTGGGCGATTCACGGTCGTCATCGACATTAGCTTTATAGGCAAGCCCCAGCACCAGAATTCTACTGCCATTAACCGCTTTTTTGCTGTTGTTCAAGGCTTCGGCAACCTGATGAACAACATACTCGGGCATGCGGGTATTGATTTCACCAGCCAGTTCAATGAAGCGGGTGCTCTGTCCATACTCCCGCGCTTTCCAGGTCAGATAAAAAGGATCAATCGGAATACAGTGTCCACCAAGTCCCGGTCCGGGATAGAAAGGCATGAAGCCGAATGGTTTGGTGGCTGCGGCATCAATGACCTCCCAGATATCGATATCCATTGCCGCGTAAACAACTTTAAGCTCGTTAACCAAAGCAATGTTGACACTGCGGAAGATATTTTCGGTCAGCTTGGTGGCCTCAGCCGCACGACAGGATGAAACCGGAACCAAGCGGTTGATTGCGATGCTGTAGATTTCCACTGCTTTATCAAGGCAGGCAGAGGTATAGCCGCCGATCACTTTAGGGATATCAGCCACCACGCTCTGGGGATTGCCGGGATCTTCACGCTCGGGTGAGAATGCCAGATAAAAATCTTCGCCAGCTTGCAGGTCCGAGCCAGCCTCAAGTACAGCACGCAAATCTTCATCGGTTGTGCCGGGGTAGGTGGATGACTCCAATGTTACAACCATGCCGCGGGTCAGGTGCGGAGCAATACGACGTCCGGTATCCAGAATAAAGGAGATGTCCGGTTCGCGGTTTTTATTGAGCGGTGTCGGCACGCAGATGATAACGGCATCCAGCGACTCGATCACTGAAAAATCGGTGGTGGCGATCAAATGACCTGCGCTCATCTGTTCCGCGATGGTTTCATCAAGGATGTGTTTGATATAAGAGCGACCTTCTGAAAGGGCGTCCACTTTGGCAGCATCGATATCGATACCGATCACCTCGGCACCCGATCTACCGAACTGCAGCGCCAGCGGCAGACCGACATAACCCAGCCCGACAATTCCGATTTTTTTCATAACTGTATTCTCCATAAAAACTGATTTAAACTGTTAAAAAACTTCTACGAATTTAATCTGTGGATGACTTGCGCTGACGTTTGATAACCGGTATCCAGCCCGGCACACATGCGAAAGCGAGCATCCAAACAGTAAGCACAGCAGGATTGCGGAAGGGAAGGTCGCCCATTGAATGACAAACCGTAGCGGCAGTACCGATAAAAGTGGCTGCCAGCGGTACCGGTATGCAGTAAAACCAATGACCAGCCGGCGAGTTGCAATCAACATCCTTACGGGATATTTTAAAGGAGTTACCCACCAGCCACACGACTGCCACCCAGAGAGGCCACACCAGCATCAAAGCGCAGACAACCATCAGAGCAAATCCCGTATAACCGTGTTCGGCGAGAAACTGTAAAGCGTCATTATGCACATTGACCCCGCCCTGAATCTGCATGCGCTTGATGTCTTCGGGTGCCATATACTGCAACTGGTAATATGGGTAACCCCAGCCTCCAACACCGAAGACAGCGTTATCCTGATAGATTTCGCGAGCCACACGCGTATGATAATAACCGGTGCCTGAAACTCGCTCGATGACACTTTGCGGTGAAATAGTTCTAAGTTCGTTGGAAAATCCTTCGAATCTGAAGACCATCAGTGCAATCCCCATCAAAGCAATCCCCAGAAAAATAGACGCGAATATCTTGACTCGTGAGCTCTGGGTTATCCTCTGCCAGGTATAAGCCAGCATGTAGATTGCAAAAACAACTAAAACCAGCGATGAGAGCAAAATAGCGGCACGTGAAAGTGTGGCCTGCGCAGCCAGAAAATTAAGTACCATCGGTAAAAACATACGCTGTCTGACAAAAACACTCTTCTGTGCCTGCGTAACCGCCACCTCCTGCGACTGCAGGGCAAGCGTTGTTTCAAAACCCCATAAACCGCACGATAGCGCAAAAACCAGAGTAAAAAACGCTCCGGCAAAATTAGGGTAACCGAAAGTCGCAAAGAAATGGGAGTCCAACGGCAACAGCCACAACAGACGATCTGTGCCCGAAATCAACTGCGCAAATCCAAGTGCCGCAAGCAGAGTGCCATTCCAGCAGATCATCTCCAGCAACAAGCGTTTGCCTCGCTTAAGAAGACCGTGTCTGGCGGCCAATGCCGCCAGCAGAGCCGGAGCAAACCACAGCAACACGACCGCATGTTCATCGGCTTTGACACAGCTTGGCAACCAGGTCACAAATGAATCCGGATTTATCCAGCGTTGAGCTGCCTCGTCAAACACCGGCTCCCCTGCCACGTTGAAGAGCGGAATCACCAGATAAATTACCAGCAGCAACGCAATCCAGGTCAGCGGATCTCGAAGGAAAGAACGCCAGACCCGCTGCCGGGCTTCGGTTAAATCTTCGGTGCTTTTGGCTTGCGGAAAGACAATCAGTAACTGTAATACAAAGAAGGCCAACCAGGGAATTACCGGAACCAGCAGATCTGGTCGTGTTCCACCGTGAATCCAACTCAACGCCATGACCAATACAAATATATTGAGTGCCAAGACATTACGGACAAACCAGTTCATAGGAGCTCCTTAGTCGTCCCGTATGCGGGACTGGGTGAAAAGAGTGAAGGGTTGAAAGGGTTGAAATTTTGCCCGCGAATCTACGCCAATGGATACGGGAATTATTCCTCCGCTACGCGGAGTCGTTAACATGTCCGCCGTCTTGTCCGCCGTAGTCCCGCATTCGGGACGAAGGAGGATCACTGAAAATTCATCACGCCTTAAGTCTGCAATAATTATGCAGCATGT
>JAGYOL010000198.1 GCA_018399555.1 Kiritimatiellia bacterium
CGCCGCTACTCACAGATTCCACTCCGCACCGAAGCTTTAGAAGGATTGCGGTTGCTGATTAATAACTCACCTGCAACCACTCTCACACCGGAAGATCAAGCAACACTGAACTCTTTCCTTGACCGACATCTGCTGCGTTTTGCACACTCTGACATCGACCTTAAGGCCGTCAGCCGATTGATGAAACTTAATTTAATGCGTGTAGAAGGACCGGAGAACATCTTCGCTTTCATGCGCGTCAATAACAAGAGTCATGCGGCGGCGGTTCATTTGGTAAATTGGAACTTTCAGGATGATGCAGAACAGGTTGAACGCTATGCGAATGTCACATTGTCGCTCCAACAACCGCGGCGCTGGGGCGAAATTAAGTCAATAACGCTGCACGAGCCTGAAAAACCGCGGCGGCAATTAACAGCGGAACGGCACGCCGATTGCATCCGCATACCTGTCGACGAACTACAAACCTGGTGCGTTATTGAAATACAACTGAGCGCTAATTTGCTACCATAACAATGAAACTGGGAGATTAATGAAAACAACAAAACTTAGTACGATCATCACATGCCTAGCTTTGTCAGCTTGTATCATCAATGCCGCAACAACAGTTAAACCTCCGCCTCCGCCAGCGATCATCGCATCGCCTGCGGAACTCAAAGCACGTATCCCCACCCAGTTGCATATCACCAAACCGGACTTCATTGTCTTTGTGCCGGATGTCACCGATGACGCTGTTAACGATACAGGCAATGAACACTTTCTGGTCTTCGACGGACCTGATGGCTCACTGATGGCGATCTGGACCCAGAGCTCCGCTGAATCTCAGCCTGATCAGCATCAGGCATTCGCGCGCAGTGATGATGGCGGCAAAACCTGGAGTAAACCGCGCATCATCGCCGGTCCCAAAAAACCGGGCGATGGACACATGGCAAGCTGGGGTTATCCGCTGGTCAGCAAATCAGGACGTATCTATATCCTATACAGTCAACATATCGGCAAGACCGATCAATTCAAGCATCACACCGGCTGGCTGCATGGAATTTTCAGTGATGACAACGGCGCCACCTGGTCGCAGCCGCAGGATGTGCCGCTGCGGCGCAGCATCCGCGACAACCCCGATACCGCCATGCCGCCCAATGTTCTCTGCTGGCAGAAACCGCTGCGCCTCGGCAAAGATAATAAATACTTTGCCGGAATCACACGCTGGACCAGCTTTGCCGTCACTCCAAACCCCACCAAATCCTGGATGTCCGCCGATGCCCGCGTTGAGTTCATGCGCTTTGAAAATATCGACGATAATCCCGAGCCTGCCGACATCCGCATCTCCTGGTTCGCCTTCAATGAAGCGGCGCTCAGCGTGCCTTACCCCGGTCATCCGGAGGTCAGCGCCTGTCAGGAACCTTCCGTTGTAAAACTTCCTGACGGACGTCTCTTCTGCGTGATGCGCACCTGCATCGGCTCGCCCTGCTACAGTGTTAGTGCCGATCAGGGCGAAACCTGGACACAACCGAAAGCGTTGCTGCGTCGTGACGGCGGCGCGCCGCTGCTGCATCCGCTCTCGCCCTGTCCGATGTATGATCTCGGCGGCAATGAAGCCGGCAGTGGCAATTACGCACTCTTCATCCATAATCACGACGGCAATTACAATGGTTACAAACCAACCGACTCCAGTTATCACCGACGCCCGATTCATCTCGTGCGCGGCACTTTCAAGCCGGGTGCCGAACAACCGGTCTGGTTTGACGAACCCGAATTCTTCTTTGATCACACCGGCGTCAGCCTCGGCAAACCCGGCACTCGCGGACGCCTCGATCTGGCGCTCTACGCCAGTTTCACTGTGCTTAACGGCAAACCGGTGCTCTGGTACCCCGATCGCAAATTTTTCCTGCTCGGGCGCATTATACCGAAGAGTGAAGGAATACAAGAGTGAAGAGCGAAGAGTGAATTTAACACGGAATCACGGAGTCACGGAGGGAAAGTTTGAAACCACAAAGAACACAAACGAACACAAAGGGGAGATTGCGGAAGGTAGATTTTGATAAAATAGCCCACGAATGGCAAAGCCGTCCCACGGATGAAGATTGAAGAGAGGGAAGACGGAGGGAGAGTGGCAGTCAGCAGTGGCAGTCAGCAGTTGGAGAGGAAATTTAACACAGAGATACAGAGAGCACAGAGAGTTGTGGGATGTGGAAAGTGGAGCAGAGGGGTTAGGGAGCTGAAGGGAGCTAGAGAGAGAAGAAATAGGAGAGGTTCAATCTTAACTCTTCACTCTTCTGCCCCTTCACTCTTCTCTTTTTTACACTCGTCATTGCGTCGACTGTGTCGTCGCAATAAGCCTTCAAACCTTGAACCACTCCCGCGCATGCGGGACTATGAAACCAGCACTGCCCCGCAGTGCGATTGTAACCCGCAGTGCAATTGGAACTATCATGAAAACGATAATTAAAACATTTATTACGATCGTCGTTATCGCTCTCGGGCAAAATGGGCGCAGCGTTGAACCGCTGCTTGAACTTGCATTTGAAAATGTTTTGCATAACAACGGATCACTTGGAGGCGAAACACGTCTTGAAACTTTTGCCGACGGCGAAGACCCTTTTTTCGGAAGCGGTCCCTTCGGGAGCTGCCTTGATCTGACCGCTGCCAGCCGACACGGCGGTGATACTCCGCAGGATCCACCGGCAGGCGGCGCTGCTTTTTATAAAAACGCACAGCTTAATGCGCTGCAAAGCTACACAATCACTCTGTGGGCGCGTCAGAATCCGCAACAGCCAAAAGACAATGCCGCACGCCTGCTGCAGAAAAAGAACGCATGGGATTTGCTTCCGCATACCTCAGGCATGACTCTCATGCTCGGCACCGGCTCAAAGAAAGTCTCTTACATGCTGCGATGCGGCAAACCGCAGAAACTGTGTAATGCCTGGACTTTTTTCGCTTTAAGCGTTACGCCTCAACAAATCAACGCCTGCAAAGGCCGACTCGGTGAGCAACTGCACTGGGCCAACGCGATTGAACGCCGGGAAAATTTCGATGCCGGCAGCGAACTACTGGAGATCGGCAACTTCAACCGCATTCGCCCTTTTAATGGCTGGATCGACAATCTACGTATTTTTGATGCAGCACTGACTCAAGAACAGATTGAAACCATATTTTCGGAAGATTCATCTCAAGCAACCGTTCTGGACGCTCCATCGGTTTACAACATCAAACAGAGCGCACCGCCACCACGCAAATTCAAACTGAAAGCCTCCGCAATTCCTTTTTCAACCCGCTGGCAAAAAAGCGATGACGCCCACGCTGTCATGCAGAGCTTCCATGCAACACATTGTCTCTGGGTTTACGGCACTGAAACACAATTCATCCAGCAGGTGAAAAACAACAACATCTTTTATCAAGGCGCGCTCAATGGCCTGCAGGGGCGTGAACATGCCACGACAAACCGCACAGCCCGCGGCGACAACTCAGGTCGGCACGAAGACCTTGACGGCAACAAAAACATGCCGCACTGGATGGTTGCATTCAGTCCGCGTCACTTCACCGGCTGCTGCAACAATCCCGCATTCCGCAACTTTTTCTTCACCGATGCTAAAAAACTGCTGGATGCCGGTGTCGATACCATTCACGTTGATGACTGGGAGATGAATGGCAACTGGGTTTTAAATGTAAATGGCGGTGTCTGCTTCTGCGATTCCTGCCGTCGAGGTTTCAGAGAGTGGCTGAAACAAAGATATTCAACTGCTGATCTCAAAAAACTCGGAATCGAAGATATCGACAATTTTGATTATCGTCAACATCTGAAAGATAACGGCATTCCTGATGCGCAAACATACCGGCTTATGCTGCGCAAACTGCCGTTAACTCCAATGTTTGTCGATTTCCAGATTGAGAGCACCAGAAAGTTTTATCGCGATTTCAGAGATCAGCTCGACAGCTGGTCGCCCGGTAAATATATTCCCGTCTCAATTAACGCGCAGCTCACACCGCACCAACTTGAACGTACGCTGCATGCAGTTGATGTCGTTGATTTTCTGGACGGCGAAGCATCGCAAAGTGTCGATTTCCAGGATGCTCGCAGCAATATCCTGGCGGCAAAAATGGCGGAAGCCATCGGTATTCCGCACATTGTCTCACCTGTGCCCCGCGGCACCGCGCGAACACGCGCGTCGATTGCAACAGCCTACGCGCTTGGTCAGTTTCATCTAGTGCCCTGGGACATTTATATGGGCAGTGACGCCACCGGCTCACAGCCGCGCTACTTCGGCACGCAGGAACAGTATGGAGACCTCTATCAATTCATCCATGAACGACGCTCTTTGTTCGATAATTTCACCGCGCCAGCCGAAATAGGCGTGCTGATCAACTGTGATGCAACAGATGATTACACCGGCATCTGTTCAGCCCTGACCGAGTTGCAACTCCCCTATCACATCATTCCTGTCGCC
>JAGYOL010000199.1 GCA_018399555.1 Kiritimatiellia bacterium
GACACGAAGTCTGAACTAACCTGCTAATCGACGCTCAACATCCCTCAACAGGTATCGGGGAGTGAACGTGGTGCCAATTTAGGCAGCCATTGCATAACTGTTGTTAGCATTTATTGTTTTTAACCGATGATTTACGAGGCCAACGGTCATCCTCGACATGCAACGAATGCTTCAACTTACCCGTCGAATCCAGTCGCCCCCTTGTAAGAAAGGGTTTTCCCTTATTGGCCGACATTATCTCAACTTACGGGGTATAAAACAAGCAAATTCAGGATTTGTTTTGTAAATTGCGGATTTGTTGTGTAATTCCGGGTGATGCTTTGGAAGCGGTGCGTGCGGGGCGATTGGATGCGACGGTTTTTCAGGACGGATGTGCTAAGGGCCGTGCGGCACTTGACGCGGCACTTGCCCTCATCCGTGGCGAAAAGGTGGCTGAACGCAGTTACATCCCTTTTCAGCTGGTGTCCGAGCTAATATTACAATTTGCGCAGAACGCAGAGAGGTCAGTTTTTTGTTAACGCACGCCATCGCTTTTGCTATAGTATGGCTGAACAAAATTTAAAGAAGGACTGAATCAAACTATGACAAAACTATCAAGAAGGGGATTTTTCAGAACCACCGCTGCTGCCAGCACAGTTTACTCGCTCGTGCCGCACACGGTTTTGGGGGCCAATGAACGGATCAATGTCGGCATAATCGGATTGGGTTGGATGGGGGGCGGTCACCTTAAAAAACTGCAGGATATGCAGAGTTGCCGGGTGACGGCTGTGAGCGACGCTGACTCTGAGATGATGGATAAGGCCGAGGGGGTTGTGAAGCACCAGGATTTTCGCCGGTTACTTGACATCAAGGATATCGATGCGCTTTTTATTGCGACGCCTAATCATTGGCATTCGCTGGCGGCGATCAAAGCGATGCAGGCTGGCAAGCATGTTTATGTTGAGAAGCCGGTCAGCCACTGCATCTGGGAGGGACGCCGCATGGTGGAGGCGGCCCGTAAGTACAAGCGGGTCTGTCAGGCCGGAACGCAGCAGGCATCCTGTCCTGCTGTGCAGGCTGCCGCCAGGGATATACAAGCTGGTAAATACGGACGTGTGCTGTGGGTGCATTGCAGCAAGCTGGGTTCGCGCAAGCCGATCGGCAAGGTCGCGGAGCCGACCGTTCCTCCGGTTACACTGGATTACAATCTCTGGGCCGGGCCTGCTCCGATGACACCGGTGATGCGCGATAAGTTTCATTACGACTGGCACTGGCAGTTCAACTGGGGCGACGGTGAAATGGGTAACTGGATGATCCATTATCTCAATGATCTGCGGCAGATTCTGGGTTGGAGTGATGTGCCGCGCAATGTGGCTTCATTCGGCAACCGATTCTGGGATGATGACGGTCAGACCCCGAATATGCAATTTTCGGTGATGGAGCATCGGGGCGTCAAAGTTGTGGTGGATGTGCGCAACATGGCGGATGAGCGCGGCGGTCAGGGCGGTGCGGTTTATCTCGGTATGCGCGGCGGCAACTACTTCATGTGTGAGAAGGGTTATATCAAGCTTTCACGCGGCGGGGGGGCGGCCTTCAATCACGACGGTCAGCGCATTGCGCAGTACAAAGGCAACGGCGGTACTGATCATAAGAAGAACTTCTTTGACGCTGTAAGGGCCGGCGACGCATCCCTCCTGAATGCGGAGATCGAGATGGGGCATCAGAGTACTGTGATGTGTCATCTCAGTAATATCAGCTGGCGTCTCGGTTCACCGGGTTCGATCAATGAAATCCGTGAGCGTCTCGGTTTCAATGAAGATGCTCTTAACACACTTGAATCGATCACCCGTCAACTGCAGTTCAACAAGGTTGATTTGAACAGGATGCCGCTGATTGCCGGTCCAAAACTTAGTTATGACAACAAGTCTGAGGTTTTCACAGGTGCTTACGCCGAGGATGCGAATAAACTTGTCCGGCTTTCCAGCCGCAATGAGTTTGAAATTCCGGAAAAGGTCTGACGTTGTTATGACCCGGTAACGTTTCCGGATAATTTTCAGCTTTACGATCAGGCTCCGGGATGTACGGTAAAAACGATATGTATGGCCGACTTTCAGATTTGCGGCTTTGTCCGCTGATTTTACTCTGTGTCCTCTGGTTTGCACTGTGTACGGAGGGGGTGGAGCGCGGGACGATGCGGAGTTCCGGGGGGTTGGATGTCAAAGCTGCGGTTGAGCGCTTTGTGGGCAGTCGTGCCGACGGCAGTGTCGATGAGTTCAAGGAGTCCGCCGCACTGGTGCGCTCCCTGGCGGAGCGTGGCGAGCCATTCTTCCGTTTTCTGATGGCGGTATATGCCGAAGTTGAGCCGCTTTGTGCGCTCTCTCCGGAGTTGCGGGCCAGATATCTCTCCGAGGGGCGGATCTATATGCTGGAGCGTGCTGAAGGGGGCAATGCACTGGCTCAATATCTGATCGGTCTCGACTGCGATTACGTTCTGAAAAACAAGATGGATGCCCGCGACTGGTTGGAACGGTCAGCCGGGCAGAATCTCGCGCTGGCCTGTAATGCGCTGGGCATGCTCTACTATCGCGGCGATGCTGTGCCGCAGGATTATGCCAAGGCTGCGGAGTATTTTCAGCGGGCTGCCCGGGCTGTGGATGCGACCGGTCAGTACAACTTGGCCAATCTCTATGCCCGCGGCCTCGGTGTATCCAAAGATGAAGGCAGAGCCCACGAGCTGCTGCTCAAAGCCGCCGAAAGCGGACATACCGATGCCATGAACAATCTCGGGTGGCTGTATCAACACGGGGTCGGAGTGGAACGTGATTTGCAGCAGGCGGTCAAGTGGTATGTCAAGTCGGCCTGGAAGGGCAATCCGGACGGCCAGTACAATTTTGCTTTTCTGCAGGCCCGCGGAATCGGTCTGAAACAGAATCGCCAGTCCGCCTTTGAGTGGTTTAAACAGGCGGCGGAGGCGGGACATCTCGAGGCAATTTACAATGTGGGGATATGTTATCGGGATGGAGATGGCGTTGAAAAGAGTTATCATGTGGCCCTTGAATGGTTTGTAAAATCAGCCACGCGTGACCACTCTATGTCGCAGTATGCCATCGGGCGGATGTATGAAAAGGGGCGGGGTGTGCCGCGCGATTATCAGAAGGCCTTCAAATGGTTTGAAAAAGCGGCAAAACATAACAATCACCATGCAGTTAATGCTCTCGGTGCTTTATGCTATCGCGGCAGGGGGGTGGCGAAGAATTATGAGCAGGCCGCGAAATATTACCGCAAGGCGGCCGAACAGAATTTTCCGCCCGCGCAGAATAATCTCGGTATGATGTTTCTTCGCGGTGAGGGGGTGAATCGCGATTACAGGCAGGCGTTCAGACTCTTTGAGCAATCTGCACAGTCAGGTTGTGTTGATGCCGTTTTTAATCTGGCGATGATGTATGAATATGGACGCGGGGTAGAAAGCAACCATATTCGCGCCACCGACCATTGTAAACAGGCTGCGATTCGTGGACATGTGGCTGCCGCCGAATGGCTGGCCGCCAACGGCTATACCGCCTGGGCCGCAGTCGATCCCACCCGCAGTGTTACCAACAGCTCCGGCAGCATCCGGTGAATTCAGCCGAACCCGGGCAGCACAACGCATGTGCGGCCCGGCAATCACCAGGTATCGCGCAGAGTTTTGTGGCCGGGTGCTCCGCCGGCCAGCCAGCCGTTGCTGGCACCGTTTTTGTCCGAAATCCAGAAAGAGTATAAACTGCCCTGCCGGAGGTGAAAACGCAAACGTACTGGACGGTTCTGCAGCTCCGCCATTGTTTTACCGCTTTGCCAGCTGATGATCTGACGCGTGTTGTCGCCGGAGAACGGACGACAGGCACTCTTTTCAAAGCCGGGAATTGTTTTTCCGTCGCTATCCAGTGCCTCGACAAGTAACTCACCTCGTGCGGTATCGGCATTTACAAATAGTAACCCGCCGCGCTCAAAAATCATGGGACGTGTGGTGAGTTCTCCGAACCGGGCATCGGCATCCATCGAGGCGAAGCCGTCACGCCGCAGGCGCGCGATACCGGTGGCGGCATTGCAATACAGACCATTGGCGTTGCCGGGCATCTTTTTGCGCTCAGGATTGCCGGCAAAACCGGTATAGTAGAACCAGAGCTCATCGTCCATCACCAGGCAGAGTGCCGCGTTGGAGTGCAGATAAGCGCGATCCCAGGTGCCCTCAGCCCGTGACGCGGGAATAAAGGGCGTGCGGTCGATCGGACGCGACCAGTGGAAGCCGTCGCGGCTGAAGCCCAGATGAATCTCGGTGATTTTGGGCACACCCTCATCAGCGCAGAAGTTGTTGGCAGGTCCAAGATGGATTGTAAAGGCGCCCAGCATCAGCGATTCATAGGCCACTGCGTCAAAGTTGTAGAGCTGCGGAGGATCGCCGCCGCGTTCGGGTTCACGT
>JAGYOL010000002.1 GCA_018399555.1 Kiritimatiellia bacterium
GCGGGCACGCTTTGGCATGACCGCTTCAAAAGCGTTCTGGTGGAGGAGAGCGAGAGTGCGCAGGTGACAGTGGCGGCGTATATCGATCTTAATCCGGTGCGGGCGGGGGCGGTGGAGGACCCGAAAGAGTATCGCTGGTCGGGCTACGGTGAGGCGGTCGGACGGGGAGGTCGATCTCTGGATGGAATCTGCAAGTTATTTTGTGGTATGGATTTGAATAAGGGCAAGGTTCTGGCGCAATATCGCAAACGCGGGGCGCGGCGAATGCAGAGTGGTCGATGCCGTTGGAACGGACTGTGTGTGGCAGGGGAGCTGCGTTCTGAAGCTGTCTGTAGCCGCAGTTGAATCTGGATTGGGGTCCACAGTCTCGAAAGTTACGGCAGTGTTATTCCGCAGGGCCGAACTTCGCGTGGAGTGAAGGTTGCTCTTTGTTTTTATTTGTTTCGTGGTTTAATCATTACCGCAAAGAGGGTAAGAGTTTCAGGTCAACTCAAGGGTGTGACTAAGCTTCCGGGAATCACGACATTACTGGCAGTATTACGGAGAAGGTGGATCCTCTGCCCGGTTCGGAATTCAGTTGTATTTCGCCGCCGTGTTCGGTCAGAATGGTACGGGCGATGCTTAATCCCAATCCGGTGCCTTTGCCACGCGGCTTGGTGGTTTGAAACGCTTTGAAAATCTTCTTCTGCTGATCCGGGGCGATACCCTCACCGGTATCAATTACATCGCATTGCCAGCAAGGTTGATAGTGCTTTATCTCTCTTGTTATTGAAATATTCAAGCGGCGGCATTTACAGGCGGACATGGCGTCGCAGGCATTCGCAAAAAGGTTGAGGAAAACCTGTTCGATCTGATTGCGATCGCCCCTGACCCAGTGTCGGCCTTTGATAACCGGGCAGCACACTTCGATCTTATTTTTTCGAATACGGTATGCCAGAATGCAAAGTGCGTCATTGATCGGGTCAAACAGGTCAACCGTAATATGACTCTCTTTGACGCCGCGCATGAAGTCACGCAACCTTGTGGTCAGATGTTCCATTGTTTCGGTAGATTCGCGGATGGTGTCGCAGGCTGTAAAAATCTGGTCGTTGAGTTCATCCCGGTTTATTTCCGTGTTTCGGAAAAGCTGCTCCAGCACTGTGTTGGCCAGCATGACCGCTGAGAGGG
Organism: Kiritimatiellia bacterium; assembly: GCA_018399555.1. Lineage (GTDB taxonomy): Bacteria > Verrucomicrobiota > Kiritimatiellia > RFP12 > UBA1067 > M55B167. The sequence goes on from JAGYOL010000002.1 coordinate 1,168, forward strand.
GGTTGTTGAGATCATGTACCACACCTGCCGCCAGCTCGCCGACTGCCGCCAGACGTCCGGCGTGAATAAGGCTCTCTTGCATCTCCTTTAATTTACGCAAATCGCGTGATATTGTAAATGTCTGCAGGAAGGCGCCTTGAGTGTCGCGAATCGCCAGTGTTCGCAGTTCGACCGGGATGCGGGTGCCGTCTTTTGCGACAAAAAGGCTTTCAACACTCTTTTCACCGGTACGCTTGATCTCTTTGAAACCTTGTTGAACCGCTTCCCACACCTCTGCGGCATAGAGTCGGCTTATGTTCATACCTGCAAGCTCTTCGTCGGTATAGCCCAGCATTTCATTTGCCTTGCGATTGAAAAATATTATGTCTCCCCGTTCATCCACCGAGTGAATCATATCCGGAAAGTTATCCAGCAGCATACTGAAAAGGGTTGTTGAGCTGGTTGCTATGTTATCCTCGCTGAAAAACATAAATTCCTCCGTTGTAAAACGCCGTTTATCCGATGGGTTGCAGGCAATCCGTCGGGCGATTATGAAACTTTTTCATTAAGGCAATATCCGATGTTACGGCGTCACAAGCCGCACACGATAAAATCGACTTTTGTGAGCGGGGGCGTTGGTGTCACACCACTCCATGCTGGTTTGGTTGTAAAGTGCTTCCCAGGGCCCGTTAGTGGTTATTACAGCGTTTTCAACCAGCGAGGTGACTGCTATGATCTGATAACTTCGTCCGCCGACGGTGCTCCAGCGCATAGCGGCCTGTGTGGTGTTAGTCGGCCCTGAAACGAACCTCAAAAAATCAAGCGTATTAGTGGGGTCGGTTCCGCATAGGTATTCGTGCAGATTGTTCACTCCGTCGGAATCGCTGTCGGCTGTTTTCGACATGCCCCCTGGAAAGTATAGGTTTTCCCAGGTATCCGCTACCGAATTGCTGTTGGCATCCACTGGGGTCAGGTAAAGAGTATCAAGGTCAACTTCAGCTCCGGTTATCCGGTTGCTGACTGCTCCCGGCAGGATGTACGGCTCATAACCGGCGAGAGTGAGTTGCATGTCCCAGTTACATGCGCCGAGGATAATATCGGATGGCAGAAGTCCGTCCACTCCGCTCAGCCAGTTGGTGCTGTAATCGGTCAGTATCATATTGCCGGTCACTACGGTGCCGGTGAGTGAACCGCTGGTTGCGGTGAAGGATATCTGCGCGTTTTTCAGGAAGGCGTGCGTCCATGCGTCGCGCACCACACCGGAGCTGATCCTGAGCGTTGAAAGCATTTCAAATCCGGCCATGCGCCAGCCGCCGTCAATTTCGACCAGCCGGGGATTGGCGTAGTAAATATTGGTCAGGCTTGTCACCTGATCGGGGAGAAGAGGATCTTCGCGTGCGATAAAGTCATCTGGTTCAGGCACACTGACCAGATAGGTGCCGTTGGTGAGACCGGAAAAAACCACACTTTTTGAGCCGTTGAACTGCATTGTTCCTGTGCCTTCGACGGTGACTGTGGTGTCTGTTGGCAGTGCACTGGTGTGAACATCATCGACACCGAGAACAATCAACGAGCCGAGACCGTCGGCTGCCGGAATTTCGATACTGAGTTCATAGGTGCCGATCGGGGTATTGGTTGATGCTGTGTAGAGAGTCACGCATGTCAGGTACCAGCCGGATTCGGGGAAGTCGATACCGGTGTATTCGCCGTAATCCGAACCCTCTTCATCCACATGATCAATCAGTTGGAGTTTTCCGTCGGGAAGCTCGCGATAGATGGCGAGTACAGTATCCAGATCATCACTGAAGTGATAGGTTTCAAAATCATAAATGAAGTTTGTGACGAGGTAGACACGAGTCCAGTCGGTGTCGCCAACGGAGTGGAAGTTACGCTGTTGCGCGATGCCGTGATAGAGTGCGGCTGTTTGCGGCGTATCATCCGGTTCACAGGCATCGGGCAGGATTATTTCAGTTTGCACAGGTTCACTTAGCGAGCCTAGCTCATCCTGCGCGTAGAATGTGAGTATATGGGTGCCAGGCAGCAGGAATGCGGTGCTTTGTGCCTCGTGGCGTCCGGTGATTGCGTTCCACGTCAGCGTGATAGTGTCGAGGGTGTTGGTGGCACAGCCGGTCGGTGGTGTCACCACACACCAGACATCTGAAATTGTGTTCATGCCGGCAATGCCTGATGCCCAGATTGTTATCGGTGCTCCGGGGGCAGGCAGTGCGCTTACGGGCATGACTGCGCCGATTTCAGGGGAGTCAGCGCCGGTGACAAAGGCGGAGCCGAGCGTGGTTGCGTTGGCCAGCACGCCGTCGACATTCTTCTCATTGGCTGTGCCGTTGTTGTTGTCGTCAATCTGCGCCCTCTGTCTGATGCCGCCGCTGACGCGCCGGATGGCTCGCCGGGCATCGGTATAGGCGTACCCCAGAGTCTTGCCTGCGATGATACCGGCCAGCAGATATTGCGAAAAACTGACTGTGCCTCCGTTGGCAAGCAGTGCTTCGCGTGCTGGCTGGCTGGAAGCTATGACAATGCGAGATGCATCCGGGTTGATGGCGGTTTGATCCGAAGCCAGTGACGTAAGATAGGTACCTGCGCCTGAGAAATCAAGGATGACGTTTATCGGAACGGGGTTTGTTGCCTGATAAGCGTCAAGCCAGGTGGCGAGCTGATTGGTGCTCAGGCACTCAGACTCGTTCAACCTGAAGGTGTTGTTTACGCCCTCTCCGAGCAGGTAGAGCGTCAGTCGGTCAGTAGTGTTGGTTGTTGCCCAGGCCAGAGCTTCCTGAATGGCGGCGGTATTGGGTTCTGCGAATACGTCGCTGTAGCCGTCGTCGTCCAAGTCCTGCTCGGTGTCGGGTGAAATAATACGGATATGATCGGAGGCGAACAGACGCAGACGAAAGGTGGTGTAGGCCAATTGGGTGAGATAGTCAACTGCGCTTTGATTCGATGAGTTGGTGGTACCGCCCGCCACGAATATGACACGGTCAGCATAGCCGACCTGCGAGACATAGGACTCTCTTGGAGCTGAAATATTCCCGGCTTCATCCTGGGCGTAGAATTGAATTTTATAGGTGCCTGCCGCAGTGAAGCCGTCATAGGTGATTTCGTAGCGGCCGTTGCTGCTGTCATAGTTCAGGTCGAGTTGCGGCAGATCTGTGACTGGATTGTCGGGGTTGGGATCATGATTTGGAGGAATTACCAGGCACCAGGTCTTTGAGAGGGGATGGAGTGCCGTGACACTGCCGATCCAGAGCGTTGCCGTCGTTTCATCAGTGAGAATCTGATTGCCGCAAATCTCACCGATTTGCGGGAGATTTTCATTGAAGGTTGAGCTTGGTCCCACATAGGTTTCGCTCGCGACACTGTAGTCGTTGGTGGTATAGCAGCCGTCTTTATCGTCGTCGAGTTGCGCAGACTGGTAGGCGGACATGGCACTTTGGGCCAATGAGAAGCATTGCATTACGTCGTGACCCAGCAGAACACCGGAAAAAAACGCGCCGGAGAAACTGACCAGACCTCCTGCGACAAAATAACTGGGCTGTGCATCGTTACAGGCCGCTATGACAATACGCTCAGCAGTGCCGGAATAGGTTAGCTCGCTCAAAAAACTGCCTGCATAGCAGAAATCCAACAGCACGGTGACCTTCATGCCGCCACTCTCCTGCAGAGAGTCAAGCCAGGAGTCAAGTTGTGCTGCCGTAAGAATCTCATTCTGATTGAGCCGGAAGTAGCCGCAGCCCGAAGAGTTGCCGCCGTGATCCACCAAGTAGATAAATATCTGATTGGCCCCTGCCAGTTCGTTTGTGATGGCTGCGGCGGTTTCCTGCAAGCCGGATGCGGCGTCAATATCGTCAAGTATACCATTTCCGTCCACATCCTGATCTGGAACTGGATTGAGATATATGATATTTTCTTTTGAAAAACCGCGGCAGCGCAGAGTCGCGTAGGCGTTATCGGCCAGATAGTCGGTTGTCGGCCAGAGTGTGTCATCCGCCGATTTTCTGCCGGCTACGATCATAGCTTTGCCGGCCTTGGCAAGGAGCTGTGTGCTGACAACGTCGATGCGCGAGCGTCCGAGCCGGTTGTCACGGTGCCAGGCTTCCACAACATCGGTCCGTCCGGTCATGCCGCCCGCAGTGTAGACCACTTCTGATTCCTCGTGAGGAACAATGTCAGCTCCGCTACGATTGTGAACGAATGCCCACTGCCACCCTGATGTAGTCGAGGTTGTTGCGGTTGGAGCGACAAGTGACTCATTTGCAGCGGAGACATTAATGTTTTTCAGAGTTACACTGGTTGCAGAGCTGATTGTGCGACGTGCCGGTGAAATCAGTAGAGCAGGTTGAAGAATTGTTGCGGCGTGCGGTACTGCGGATTTGAAATTCAGGTTTTCGTTGATCAGGAATTCGTCAGCGATGGAAACAACTCCGTCGCAATTGATGTCGCCGCGGTTATAGCCTGCAATGCCGAACTGTGACTGGCTTATCAGAAGGTCAACACTGAGAATTTCACCGTCACCGTCGCTGTCGGCGCAGCGAAGCGCGCAGAAGGTGCCTTGCTGGCTGTTGACGGTTATGCAGGCGTTTTCGCCTCCGAAGTAGGCTTCGGAGGAAACGGTGAAATCATAAACAAGTGAATCTCCTGCAAAAGTGATAGGTTCGGCAGACATAGCCGCCAGATGATTGCGGTGCCTGACCACGATATAGCAGGCACTCTGCGCAGGAAGATCGACTGCAAGTTCGGGATTTCCGTCATCATCGACGACCCACCCGTCGCATCGCAGAAAGGCGCTGCGCGAGTACAGTGCCGCATCATTCGCCATACCCCGGAATTCGAGCAGCACCCAGTCGGTGATATTGTCGGGAATATTCGCGGCTTTGCGCCGATCGGCGGCATAGGGCGAGATTTGCGGCAGCAGAAGATTGTCATTCAGGGTGCAACTCATTTGATTGGAGTCGGCCGCCAATGCTCCGCTCAAAAACAGTCTGACGGACAAACTCACATTAACCTCATAGGCACCGATGTCGCTGGATGTGCCGCTGATGCGCGGCTGTCCGCCACGGTCGTAGGCTTTGAACATCCAGAAGCTGTTAATTCCGGCGTCGACGCAAGGAGAATCAGAAGGCACACGAAAGTTTCCGCTCTCCGGTTTTATGAAAGAGGTGTCGAAGGAGATAGAGTTCTGATCCTGAGCGTTGGCCGCATGCCACTCCGGCAGGGATGTGAAATATTGGCGGGTGCCGGACGCCAACTGCCATGCGCCGACTGCCGCACCGTTATCGGCGTGTAGATTGTTAAAGTCGGAGTAGTGCAGTGTACCGGGCAGAACCACCAGGCAGGCGTGTTCCGGTCGGGTGGTATGAATCAGATTATTTTTCAGCAGATTTGCCAGAGTTCCTCTGCGATTGTTATTCAATAAGTGGATGCCGTCACCACCGCAGACAATGGTGTTGTTTTCAATGATGAACACTGTCCGGTTGCCGAAAAGATCGACGCCGCCCCTGAGTTCCAGCCCCGCTCCGTCGCCGGCGATCACATTCTGCAGAATTCGGTACTGCCCGCCGGCATTTTCGGAGCGCGGTTCAATTCTGATGGCGGCCACCGAGTTGCTCAGACAGCTGTTGCCGGTCAAGGTTACATTCCGGGCGGAGGATGCGTCAATCGCAATACCGATATCGCCATTAACGCAGGTTACATTCTCGATTTTAAGATGGTCGGCGAAAACTTGAATGCACGCGTTTGTTTTTTCTTCTCCGTCGGGCATGCGTGAAAGGATGGTTTTTTCACCGACGCCTCGAATAATGATTGGATTGTCGGCAACACCTTTGTGGGAGGGGGCTATGACGGTGTCGCTGTTCTGGACATAAATCCCCCGATCCAGATAAACGGTGTCGCCTGCTTCAAGCGTGTAACGTGCCAGCACCTCGTCAAGCGAAGGCAGGGGCTGATCCGGTGCGGTTCCTGTGTTAAGTGTCGCGCCGGGTGCGGTGCAGTATTGATCGCCCTCTGTGGAATCGTCGTTGACATAATAGTTCCGGATTATTCGCTGAACGTAAAACAGGCTTTCGGTGGCATCAGAAACCGTGGCGTCCCGGCTGCAGATCACTCGCAGTTTCAAAGTGCCTGCGTTGAGCAATGGTGCGGGTACCTTCCAGTTGAAGGTTCCTGAAGCTGGCAGAGTGCCGGTATCGTTGATGTCAAACCACTGGCTGTCGTCGGTAGCAACCTGCAGACGGACGCTGTCATCAGCCAGCCAACCCTGTCCGGACGAGAGCCAGGCAATGGCAAGCTCCTCGCTGTAGGTATTGCCGCCGCAGGGTGCCAGCAGCAACAGCGAACGCACAGGGCTGCTGCGTGATGCCTGCTCTGTATTACCGTAGGCACCCATGTTTATAATTCCGCCGTTAGCCGGGGGTTCTTTGTCGAGAGGCATGGCCGGGTCACCGGCATCAACACAGGGGCTGGTGGCAAAGTCAGAAACCCAGCTCCCGTTCTGCCATGAACCGCCCTGACTGCGCAGGTGGTAATCGTGCAGGCGTTGAGCGGTGAAAAGCGGATTGCGATTGAAGCTGTTGAGATCGAGTCCACTGATTGCTTGCCACTGTGACAGTGTCAGCTTGACTGAATAATTGGCGGCACTGAGATCAACCACCGCGGCGGCACCGCCGTGCGCATAGAAATTATTGAAATTTGAGCTTTGCGGAATATTCAGGTCTGCGAGAGAGAGACAGGCGGACTCATCTTTAGCTGAGATTATATTGTTGATGAGCATGGTCATGCCGGGGTGTCCGCCGCAGGCGATTCCGGTTCCCTGGGAAATCGCTACGGTGTTGTTGACAACATCGAATGCGGCGCGTTTAAATCCGATACCGGCCTGCAGACTCATCCCGCCGCCGCTGCAGATGTTGTTACGGATCGAGTATGTGTCGAAGCCTTCGTCAAGGGGATCGGACAGCACCTCGATACTTAGCGATGATTGCCCGATAAAGCTGTTTTTTTCAATCCGGGCGTTACGGCAGCTTTGCGGATTGATTGTGACTGCGGTGGTTCCTCCGTAAATTTGAAAACCCTCCACATGGGTGAAGTCCTGATTTATAAAGAGAGATGGATTGGTGGACGCATCCTGGCAGATGAGGATGCTGCGGCGGTTTGCGCCGATCAGTTTGAACCATTGAGTTTCTGGTGCACCGGGTGGCGGACCGGTATCCGGTAACTCCAGGGTGTTATTCAGCGAGTATTCACCGCTGTCGACATAAATAGTGTCGCCGAACGAGGGTGCGTAGCGTACGATTACCGAGTGGATGTCCGGCAGCGGAGTCGCAGGCGTCAGTCCGTCATTGTCCGGACTGCCGGGGGAACTGCACCAGAGGTCATTTGCGATGGAGTCGTTGTTGACGAAGTAGGTGTTCTGTGCAATGCCGGTCATTGCGATGTTCAGCCAGAGGGTGACAACCAGAAGAAAAGGCATCTGAATAGCGGTAGGTGGGACAAGTGCGAGGGTGGTTTTTCTCATGGCTGATCCTCCTGCTGAACAGTTTCGGCTTGTGGCTGTGCCGATATTTGTGTGGCTGTGATCTGTTTTCGCAGTGTCGCAATCCGCCGTTCACATCGCTGTCGACGGTCGGCGTCATTTGCGGTCATCTGAGCCAGAATCAGGGTTTTGATGGCTGAGTGCTTTTCATCGAGGGCATTCTGGGCTTCGGCGAGTTGCCAAAGCAGCGTGAAGCGTTGTTGTGAATCCGGTTTTTTTTGCAATGCCTGACACAGAAGTAATGCGGCGTCCCTGTGTTGTTCCAGTTGTGCATAAATCCCGGCCAGATAGGCGGCAGGTTGCGGGTGACGACTGGCCACACGCCTTGCCCAAGACAGCGTTTTTGCCGGCTGTTGCATTCTGCTGTAAAGGTTGACCAGTCGGGGGGCGAGGTTCACTTCAAAGCCGATATCGCGCCGTAAAAGCTCTTCATAAGCCGCAACCGCTACGGAATTGCGTCCTTGGTTCTCAGCGGTTACCGCCTGCCGCATCAATGTTGCCGACGCATCATCGGTGCATTTTTCCGTCGCCAAGACTCCGCCGCAGGCGCACAGCAGAATCAGAGTTCCACCCAGGCGGACTCTTTTAAGTTTTATAAGTGTCAAAATCATTTTATTTTAATCCCATACGTGTATCTCTTAAAAATGATAAATGCAGGAAAGATAGACTTCATGCCTTTCCATGTCGGTTTCCAATGTGTCTTTCTGGCCGGGAACCAGTGTGCCCATAACGTTGTTGCCCCAGGAGTACATATAGGCCACATCGATTATAATCTTGTTGGCTCCGCGTCCGATTGAAAAGCCTGATCCCAGCGTGACGCCCCAATACTCATCCGGACGACCGATTGCGGGCCGCTGTTCCCAGGAGAGACCCGCACGAAACGGGATCTCTGTTTTCGACAGCACCCATAGATATTCGGTGCCGGTGCGCAGTGCCCAGCAGTCATCAACAGAGTGGTCACCGTAATCGGAACCGTCAATCGGGTTGATGCGCTTTTCGCCGTCAGCCTTGAATGAATAATCCGACCACCAGGTCTGGCTCACATCGAAAGAGGTTGAGAGTCGGTTGTTCCAGTGCCATACGGTACCGGCTGACCACTGCAGGGGAAATTCGAATTCAACATCTTTTGATTCGTGTCGGGTGCTGGCGGCTCTGGTGTTGTCGCCTTCGGTGGTCACACTGGAATAAATTCTGCGGGATTGGCGCGCCTTGGCGGTCCAGGGCAGATCAAGGCAGAAGCCGAGAGTCAGTTTCTCATTGACATTCAGCAGAGTTCCCAAGGTGGCGTTGACACCGCGGAAACTGGTGATGCGGTCATAAACATCGTAACGTCCGGTATAGTGGATTCGCGACAGATCGGTACGGTTTTCAGAGCTTGAATACGGCGGCACTTCACCGGATTCCGGGCCGATCGGCATGTTGAGTGTGGGACTGATATACTCGCCCGTGTAACTCCAGAAACCAGAGGTGTCGCGGTAATCGGAGGTAGTGGTCAGCTTGTCGAGTGTACCGTGGTAACTGGCCTTTGTGCGTGAATGAATATCGGGCGAACCCAGTAAACCCTCCTGATAAAGGTTGAGGGCAATACCGAAAGCCAGTTTGGGAGTGGCCTGAAAAGCGAAAGCCGGTGTGATTGCCTGCACACTGCCTTCCTGCTCGAAATCCAGCCGTCCGAGAGTTGAAGAGCTGAGTGTCTGATCCAGAATTGTGGTTTTGCGGGTGGTCAGATATTCGGTCACATCCACATATCCATTGGCAGCTGCATAGCGGTTGAAGAGGGTTTCGGTGGTAGTTGAGCTTCTGGTATAACGTTCGCTGCTGGTTGCGCGGTCATGAAAGTGTGCGTGAAAGCGTTGCGAAAAATCATAAACCTCCTGGTAGTTCAAAGACAGCACTGCGGTGTGTCCGAACAGCCGTAGCGGCAGAACTGCGCTCATGTAATTCAGGGCGTGATTGCTGTATTCATCATCGCCGACTTTGTAATCGGGGTTCCCTGAGTAGTGTGACAGCCTGTCGTGTTTCAGACGGTAGACAAATGAAAACTCCGGGCGTTCGAGCTGCGTAAGCCCTGCCGGGTTCCATGAAGCTGCCGTGGCATCGTCGGCAACCGCAGTAAAGGCGCCGGCCACACCAAGAGCCCGTGCGCCTGAACCGCTGGGCAGCGGTGCTGAAAATATTGTGGGAGCCGAAAAGGGAGGTGCGGATGGTGCCGAAGGTTTCAGCAGTGAGCCGCCCTGATCAACATGCACCAGGGGGATCTCAACATCACCCGCTAATGTTGAAAGGGTGAAACTGTCCGCAATTGCCGGTGTCGGAAGAACTGCGGCAGCCGCCAGTGCAGTCCTTAATAAACGTGGTTTCCCGCGACCCTTAAATACCGCCGGAGCGGTGACTTTTTTGAGTATGCTCCTGAAACTCATATCACAACCCGATCACTTTCAAATAACCCGCACGGTTTAAATTGTAGGCGATTAGTTCACAATAATCAACCGAGTAAAATCAAAGCTTTATCTTTTCAGTCGTTTGAAAGTGCTGGCTTCTTTCATAAGTAGAAGATATAATCACAATGTTTTTAAGTTGTGTGCAAAGTGGCGGGGTAAATCTGTGAACAGAGCGTGTGATCTCAATCAACCGGATATCGATGGGTTGAAGGCTAATGATGAAAGGGCCTGGGGGTGCTTTTTTTCCGAGTATGAGAGGGAGATACGCGCTGTCGCCGCTTGGCCCAAATGGCATTTTGATGCGCACACGCGCGAGGATGTCGTACAGATCATCAAAGTTGCAATCGTACAGTCAATAGAAAATCTGCACTCTGAGCAGGCTTTGCGGGCATTTGTCCGCAAAATATGCGTTCACAGATGTATTGATATGCTGCGCAGAAAGTTGCGTGAGAAGGGAAGGTTGCTGCCGCTGGGCCGATACAATGATCACGGTGAGTGGGAAAATGTTGATGTTGTCGCTGACGATGAATTTGATCCCGTTTCAGCACTCCTTCGGATCGAACGTGTTTTAGCAGTCAGAGCAGCACTGGCGCAGCTGGATGAGAGTTGTCAGCAGATGATCAGTCAATTTTATGTAGACAATCTCTCTTATCGCGAAATAGCCGAAGTTGAAGGCATATCGATCAATACGGTGGGGAGCAGACTTTCACGCTGTCTTAACAAACTCAGACCTCTCTTGAATTTTTTTTAGGGAATATATTTGTTTCCCGTACGACATTAGAACTGGTGACGGTAACAACATCGGCATGGAGCCTATCCGGCAAGGAGGATGTGTGAAAGAAAGATCATCCAGCGAGATTAAAACTGTATGGGCCTATCTGCATGGCGAATTAACAGATGATGAACGTCGCCTTTTCGAGCGGCGCATGCAGATGGATGCAGAGCTGCGGTGGTTGTATGCTGATGCCGCCCGGATGAATAGTCTCCTGCGCGAGACCATACCTGCGCAGGAGAGAGCGGATTGCTCTGTTGAAGCCTTGGTCGAAGAGGCACTTTCCGTTTGGGAGCAAAGCTCATCCGGTGATGCGGAGAACTCTGAACTGGGTGGAAATGTCGAAGTTGGCAATGGTGATGTTTATAAGTTGAGTCGAGTTATGTCGACATCCAAATGGTGGAAAATCCTCTCTCATCCCGCACTCGGGTTTGGTGCCCTGGCTGCGGCTGCCGTTATTATGCTTGCCTCGCCGGGGTTACGTGGTTCCGTTCCGCTGCGATGGGATAAAGCTGAATTCACACCGCTGGCTCTGCGTGGCCAGCATTCGACGGCGTATGACAATGGATTAACGGAGGAGGTTGCAGTTCGCTGTCGGCAGTTATTGAGGGTGAAGCTGGAACGTGAGCTGGCCGGACGCAACCTCGGTTCTCTTTCGCCCATGACGGCTTCGCTGCAATTGCGTGAACTGCGTGACGGTGCTTTTTCGTTGACGGTTAAGATACGCGCGCAGTCAGGTGTCAGTGTCGGTTTCTGGAGCGGCGACTACTCCGGGGAGGCACTCTTCAGAGAACAGGCGGGAAGCTCGGCGGCGGTCATGGCTGATGATCTTGCCGCATGGTTAGACTCATACGGGGGGGAAGATCAATGAGCAAAGTAACGCAGAAGAAAAGATACGCGTTTTCTATAATTCTGACCTGTACGTTGCTGATTGTACTTGCTGGTTGTCTGGTACCGCTCTCGGAGGAGCAGGGTGAGACCATGTACTATCATAACTGGTGGAACTACTATGAACGTGCCGTATATCGTATGTGTCAGGGCAGAATTGATGCGGCTAGTGAAGATTTTGAGCGTTGTCTGGGAGTGCGCAGCGGTGCTAAATTCGGTAATTCACAGGACATGTGGCGTGCACGTACCTACGGACTTCATTTTCTGGAGGGATATTTCCCGAATCGGGAACTCGGTATCTGCCACTATGAAAAGAATAATATAACGCAGGCGGTTTCCTATCTCGAAATATCGTTGCGACAGGAGCCTTCCGGGCGTGCCAAGCACTATCTCAATTTGGCTCGGGGGAAATTATATTCAGGACGGACGGTGCCGCCGCCCGGTTTTAGATTCGATACAGATATTGATGCACTTTTGACCAGTGAACGCAGCATCGAACTCTCCGGCAGTGTGGCGGGCAGAGCGTGCATACGTCGTTTGAGTGTAGGGGGGCATTCTGAATTTATCGAACTGGCGCCGCCTTCAATGAGTTTTAAACGCGTGATTACTCTTTCGCCGGGAACCAATGTGATAGCCGTCACAGCGGAGGATCTGCTTGGGCAGTCGGTTACACAACTGGTTGTCAGAGTAGCCGACCGCCAGCCGCCGCGTCTGCTGGTGCGGCGGCTGTCCAGAGTTGGCGGCGACTGGCTGTTAGAGGGGTTCTGTCGAGACGAGTACGGTCTGGCGGAGGTAACAGGAGGGTCAGCTCAGATCTATCGCGCCGGTGGCGATGCCGACGCGGTGGAGTTTGAGGTGCCGGTTGCACTGCGTTTGACAGGCAGCGGCATCAAGTTCCGGGCGGTTGACTGTGCTGGCAATGTGCTGGTCTGCCCGCTCAATGCGGAAATGCTGCAGACAGATGAGGGCTTATCTGATCTTTCCGCGCTGCCAGTTCCGGTTGTCGGCTTTGCCGGACATCTCGCACTGGCCGCTGGTGCCGGCTGCTGTCGCTGGCTGTCCTCTCCGGAGTTTGGTAATCTGGTTAACGGCGTGTTGCCGACGGAACTGACCTCTGCCGGGGTTTATCTTCCATCCTTTGTTTTCGCCGCGGTGACCGCTTCGCCGCAGGTGGCGCAGTCAGCCGATCGCTTGCGACCCTCACTGCTGCTCAAGGATTGTCAGCCGCTGACACGCGTTTATGCGGAAGATTTTTTTCTGGATGGACGGGCCTCGGACGGCGGCGGGTTGGCCAGCGTAACCATCAATGGGGAAACACTACTGCAGGCCGGTGACGAAGGTGCGCTTAGTGCTTATTTTATGCGGCGTATTCCGTTAGATATGGGAACAAATGAATTCGAGGTGGTCGCAACGGATTTAGCTGGCAACCGCAGTGTGCGGGAGTTGAAAGTGATTCGGTTGCGTCCCGAGTATCAGGATGATGCAATGCGGCTGAGTGTCGGGGTGCCGCCGCTGACACCGGCGGATACCGGTTATGTGGGTGTGCGTATCAAACGTTCAATGGAGATGGAGCTAACCCGTCCGCCGGTGCGTTTCCGTCTGCTTGAGCGTAGCGAGGGTTGGGATTTTGTACTGCGTGAACAGGGGTTGAGTCTTTCCGACCTGGCTGATCCCTCGGCGGCGTTGCGTATCGGTAAAATGGTTCCGGCTGAAATGCTGTTGATGGGCCGGATTTACACCGAGTCCAAAGGAATCACTATTTATGTCAAGGTTGTGGATACCTCCGAGGGTGTGATTCTGTTTGCCAGTGACGTATACACCCCGGATCCCGACCGTGTGCTGGATGAGGTTGTATCCGGACTGGTGCTCAAGGTTCAGCAGGGGTTTCCCTTGATCTCAGGCGAGGTGCTTGAACATAAGGGTGCGACTGTGACTTTGAATGTCGGCCGTGTCGGCGGAGTTACAAAGAACAGCCGCTTTTTTGTAATAAACACACAAAATAAAGTTGATCTGGCTCACGGCCAAGTATGCCGTCAATCGGAGAAACCGGTGCAGTTGCAGATTGTGACGGTCGGGCAGGATCACAGTACAGCCCGAATCATTCCACCCGAAGCTGAAAAAATTGTGAAAGAAGGCTATTATGTCTACACCCGCTGACAACAATACAAAAAACGGTTCTGCACAACCTTCTGACGCAGGTGCGAATGCGTGGAAGATCAACCGGACAGGACTCGCCGCTCCGTCTGTGAGTGAACCTCGTAAAGAGATACTGGTAAACGACGAAGAGGTTGATGGTGTGAAAGACCGCTCTCATTCGCGAGTTGCGAGCGGGCGCGGCCGGGGTTGGCTGTTTATAAATCTCGCAGCTGGCGTGATTCTGTTTGTGGTGCTGGGATTACTCTGGGCCGAGAAGCGCAGTGCCGTCTCTGCGGCGGATGAGTCCGATCGGATAATGAGATCGGAAGGCGCTGTGAACTCAGCCGCTGCAGCCGGAGAGGCGGGCGAAATGCCGCGTTACCGTGCTCTGGTAATTGGTATCAACCGCTATTCTCAGGTGAATGGAGAGGGCTGGCCGCAGCTGCGCACCGCACGGGCGGATGCGGAGGCTGTCGCTGAAACCTTGATCAGCCGTTTCGGATTCGAGGTGCGGACCCTTCTTGATGAACAGGCCACCCGTTCAGCTGTCCTGAGTGCGTTGGATGAGATGGCCACCACCGGTGATGACGGAGCCGACCTGATCTATTTCGCAGGTCACGGAAGTTTCGATGAGAAACTGCAGGAGGGCTATTGGATTCCGGTGGATGCGCGAAAGAGCATTGCCGGCCACGCGGCCAAAGATGGATGGTTGTGGAATTCGACGCTGACACGTCTGATCAGTGCCTCGAATGCCCGGCATGTTCTGGTGCTTTCGGATGCCTGCTACAGCGGCTCTCTGTTTCGTGGTGACAAGCCGCTGAGTGCCGCTAGAAGCAGGGGATGGTATGAGCGTGCTATTTCGATACCGTCACGCTATCTGATAACCAGTGGCGGGTTGGAGCCAGTGCTGGACAGCGGCACTGAACACAGTGTCTTTGCCCAACAGGTGCTCAACTATCTCAACTACAGTGAACCGGATGTTTTTTCGGCCAACGATCTCGGGTCGGCCCTGCGGGAGCAGGTTGCATCTCTGACCGGTCAAATGGTGCAGATGGGGCCGCTGCCCCTGAGTGCCCATGCTGGCGGCGAGTTTGTTTTCGTGCGTCACGCGCAGGGTCGCCCTCTGGCCGAATTAAAACCATCAGCAGGATTTTCTGTTGGTACGCGTGAGGCGGCCGATCGCGGTGCGGATGCGTCGTTCAGCAGAGATGAGGCACTGCGTAACGCTCTGGCACTCACCCGTGCCGGTGCCTCCAGATCAGCTGTCTCGCTGATCAACGTTGTTTTGCAGCAGAATGCCCAGGATCAGCTGGCTCGTGCCGTTGCAGATTACATCAGGCGCAGCGAACAGAAGGAGGGACGCGACGAGTTGCGCCAGCTGATCGAGAAGATCGATGCTCGTGGAAAAACTGCGCCAGCTACGGGAAGGAATATCTCCGTTGTGCCTCCGCCCCGGGTTCTCGCCTGCCTGGGTCCTGAAATTTCATCCGGCACTCCGACTGCGGAGCACATTGCTTTGCTTTACCGTATTATGCTACGTTCCGGTTTGGAGAACCGTGTGGCACTGCGGGTGATTGAGCGTGAGGCTCTGGAAACTCTGTTGCAGGAGCAGAATCTCGGGGCATCCACGCTGGCTGATCCGCGTGCACGCCTGGCTATCGGCAAACTGCTTCCTGCCAGTCTGCTGCTGTTGGGTGATGTAATCCCCTCTGATTCGGGAGAGTTGATATACCTGCGTCTGGTGGACACCGAAACAACTCAGGTATTGGCGTCATTTTCAGCTGCACGTACGGATACGGTCGATCAGGAGAAAGTCTGTGACGATCTGACCGCCCGTATCTCGGATCGGATTGTCGCACTCAAACCCTTGACGGCAGTGGTCACAGAGCTCGCCGATACGCATCTGCGTGCCGCCCTGGGAAACTATCACGCCGTCAAAAAAGGTGCTGTCTTCACAGTTCTGTCTCGCAGACAGCGTGACAAAAAGCTGCCTGGTGATTTTGAAGAATGTGTGCTCGGCAGTGCTACGGTTAACACCCTTTCAGAGTTCTCCTGCGATCTGGATGTTGTGTGGGGTGAGGAAGCACCAGCGACGGGCAATGATCTTTGGATACGGGAGTTGTCTGAGTGATCTCACAGTTCATCCTGTTCCATCACCACCCGGAAACCAGTGTCATATACGCTCTGCCAGAGGGGATATTCAAGTTTCTGGTCGAAACCGGCCTTGTCGGGACGGGTCGACCAGGAACCGCCGCAGGCTGCAGCCACATCGGAATGAGTGCTTTCAACCGTCCACTCACGAACGTTGCCGATGGTGTCGTGCAAGCCCCAGGTGTTGGCGGCGAGACTTGCGCAGGGGGCCGCAACGCGGAATCCGTCATCGACCGTTGCCATTGCAGGACGTCGGCGGGCTATTGCTCCGTAAGGCAGACCCCAACTGTGTTTAGCCACATTTTGGAATGATTTATCCGCCAGATTAGCCACAACGTTGAATTCAGAAGGCTTATTTTTCCAAGCGAAGGCCGAGCTCTCTCCTGCACGTGCCAGCCAGCACCATTCGTCAGCGGTGGGCAGCCGGCAGGTTCTGCCGGTTCTGCGTGTCAGCCAGCGACAGAAACTGATTGCCGCCTGTGCCGAGACGCGGCATACGGGCTGTTGCGCCAGATTACATGGAAATCCCCGCTCTTCAGCACTGAACTGCAGAAAATCGCCCGCTTCAATGCGGCTGTCATGTGATGGATCAAAGCAGGCATACTGTTCGTTACTCACCTCACAGACCGATGCCCGGAAAGCTTTTGAAATTTCAGTTGTGCTCTGATCAGCAGTTATCATTCTTCCGGGCGGGATATCTCGGAACTTTATGAGCACGCCTTTGCCCAGATCGAAAGTTGTTGCATCACTACGCGGATTACAAGTTGCAACACACAGAGTTACCTGCTCTGCTTTGAGTTTTGTGTTTTTTTCAATCACAGCGCAATCCGGTAAGGCTTTTTTGAAGGAGCCAGCGTTTGGACGTGCGGCAAAAAATGTGCCGGACTTGCTGCGCACGGCACTGTCTTCCAGGTCTTCGTCGATGCCTGCGTATGCTTTCATCAGTTCACGTCGGCGGTGGGCGAGAGAGTTGACCCGCCCGGTTCCGGCGATTTCCGTCCAGGTTCCATGTGCCGGCGTGTTCAAATCTATCCAGGTCACAATTCGATCCCACTCTTCAGGTGTCAGAACAACTCCGTGATGACCACCCTCGAGCATCTGCACCAGTTCGGTTGTGCCAGCATGAAATTCACAGGGTGTCAGCAGATGCATGTCGCTTTCGATTGTGTGTCCGCGAACGAAGCGAAGCAGTTCGAGATACGCGGGAGGAAAGAGTGCGTTTGCATCGTAGTACTTTGAAGGCGAGCCGGTTCTCACCATGGCACCCAGTCGCAGATCCGGACGATCAGCTGCACTGCCGTCATGACAACTTACACAGGCGCGGTCAAGAACCGACTGTACTTCGCGGTTGAAGGAGAATCCGCGTGCGGCACCATACCAGGGTTTTATTTTTACCGGCGGACGTTGCATAGCCTGCATCGCAACGCGTGGGCCTGAACTCGTGTTCTGAGGTTCATGACAACCGGTGCAACTTTGCAACTCGCCCGGCATCACAGTTGTCCAGCTACGCATAAGCTGCAGGGCGCGCCCATTTTTGTCGAGTGGTTGAAAGGCAACGGGGGTGTTGGCGGGAACCTCGAAAAAAGCCGATCCGTCCGGTTCCACCGGCACTGTACCCAGGATGCGTCTGACATCCCAGGGGCCATCCATTCCGACGCGATCCACCTGACCTCCCATACCACGATAGGAGAAGGCATAGGAGAATATCCTCAGAGCTTTGACTGTGCCGCGTGGAACGTTTTTGAGCCCGGGTCCCTGATAGACGTCTATGATTTTTGCCAGGGCTGGTTTTTCAGGATCAATGATTGATGGACGAATCGGCGGGCGCTGACGCTGCCGCAGCGGTGCGATTTCGAGCAATGCGTGCTCAGGACATTCCAGTAGGGGGGTCAGATTGTCAAATGTGTCAACCAGGTAAATTCCATAGGTCGAGTCTTTTTGCAGACGAAGCGAGACCAGATAGAAATTCTGATTCAGCGGCAAAGGGAAAAGAAACTTGGGCCAGGAGTCGCTGACCAGTCGGTCCTCGATCACCGGTTCAACTTTTTTGCCGCGTCCCGGTATGCGTTGCACCGCTCCGTCGGCTTCATGGCGGCCAAGGGAAGGATCGAAGATTACCAGTTCACCTTCACGGCGGGTATCGTGATGACCGGAGACAATCGCCGCGAATTTATGCGGCTGTCCGGGGATCGGCTGTGCATGAAACATTGAGTTTGGCCAGTAGGAATTGCTGCCGTAAAGTTCGCGCTGTGTAGTGCCGTCAGGGTTCATTGTAAAAAGAATACGTCCGACAAAGTGTGGGATGTCGCTGTATTCCCAGCGCAGATACATAACACTGCCGTCGGGCAGCATAGTCGGGTCCCAGTTGTGTTCCTGATCGAATGTGATTCTGCGGATGCTCCGGTTACGCTCTTCATATTTGTATATGTTGGCAATATGCGAACTGCCGCGTACACAAGGCACGCCGTTCATTGTGGCGGTTGAAAGAAACAGATAACTGTTATCCGCCAGCCAGCAGCCGGAATAATTGTCCACATCATCATCCATAATTTGCATCATCGCTTTCGGCCCGCTGAGCGGATCGGTGAGTGATATCTCATAGATACGGTAACGCCCTTCTGAGGTGTTTGATGTGAACATCAGACGTTCGGCATCCCAGTGTAGCTTGAGGTGTCCGACAAAGGTTTCAGCACGATCCGGTTGCCAGAGTGTTGTAATTTCAGGTGCTGAACGAAGGTTGGTGATATATATGATACGGTTGCTTAATCCCTGACGTCCTGTTTCATGCTGATTACTCCAGTTATCGGGCAGTGCCAGGTTGTTGGTCGAACGTTCAACCGCGATAAAATTGCAGTCAGGTAGCAGAGGCAGACTTTTGAGAGCGGTGTGAACCGCTTCACAAAGCTTACGCGCGGATGGCATTGCCTTTTCCGGATCGGAATCAAGTTGTTCCAACAATTGGTCACGTTCCTGTGCCAAGGTGTCCAGCCAAGCATAACTTTGCGGGGTGCGGCACTTGTCCGGCCACTCACTGTGCATATGCTCTAATGCAACTCTGACGGCTTCGGGATTGATCAGTCGCAACCGGTTCCGGATTTTCTCCGGTTCGGCAGCCTGCGTTGCTGTGAATAACAGCAGAATAGTTAGTATGACGGTCGATTTTTGCATGACACTTCTCTTTACAGGCGGTTTCAATCACTGGGCATGGGTTATGCCGGGTCAAATAGCTTTCAGTGCCTTTTTCAGATCCGCGATCAGTGTTTTCGGTTCCTCGATTCCCGCTGAGAGGCGTACGGTATTTGCGTTTACGCCGAATCCGAGTCGCCTTTCCGAGGGAAGATAGAGCATAGTTGTGAGATACGGAATACAGATCAGTGTTTCCGTGGATCCAAGACTGACGGCGTGATAGATCGAATCCAGTGAGGAAATGAATTTTTTCGCATCTTCCTGAGTTTTACCGATATCAAAAGCCATCATTCCGCCGAAACCGTTGTGCATTTGTTTCTTTGCTGTTTCGTGTCCCTGATCGCTTTCAAGACCCGGGTAACGCAGGTTTGAGATATGCGGATTGTGTTCCAGATGACGTGCTATCTGCAGCGCGTTGGAAGCCATTTTTTCCGCCCGCAGCGAGAAGGTTTTCAATCCGCGCTCCAGCAGCGAAGCCGAATAAGCATCCAGAGTTGTGCCGATGGCCTGCCGCGTGAACCACAGAGCATCATAATGCGATTTTGAACCTGCAATCGCGCCGGCCATCAGGTCATTGTGGCCTCCCAAGCCTTTTGTTGCGCTGTGGACAACAAGATCGGCTCCCAATTTCAAAGGGTTCTGATGAAAAGGCGTTGCGAATGTGTTATCCACAACCAGCATGGCATTGATCTTCTTTGTCATTTGAGCCAGAGAGTGGATGTCCATGATTTTGCACAATGGATTTGTCGGGGTTTCACAGAAAACCATAGCCGTGTTGGTTTTCATGTGCTTTTCAACCAGCGGCCAGTCCGAAGCATCGAGCCAGGTGATCTCCACGCCCATTCTTTCGAGAATCAGTGAAACTTTATAGTTCGCTCCGTAAATATCATGGAAAAGAATCAGATGATCTCCTGCGCTTAGGTAGGTGAGGAACACCATGGTGCAGGCGGCCATACCGCTTGTGACAATAATACAATCCTCCGCATCCTCCATCTGAGCGATAATTTTTTCCACGGATCGCACTGTCGGATTGTCATCCCGGTGATAGGTGTAACCGTCAACTTCACCGTCGGTGATCTGCCGTAGCACCTCGAATGATTCATATTCATAGTTCACCGAATTGACAATGGGCGTAACCATGGGTTTATTGCCGTACGGTGTCAAAGGACCTTTCATCATATCAGACCTTTCAGAGAAAGAGATTGTTTTTTGCGCATCCATCCCGTAAAAATGAATACACATGATATCACTGCGGCGGAGGCATTGCCATTATCTTTTCAGGGGGTCGCTGAGGGGGTCAACCCTCAAATTAAGTTTTAAGTCGTTTCTTAGTATGTGCCGGGGGCATCTCTGTTGACCTGTTTTTTCGTGATAATGGTTTCTCCGAAAGACCGAATTTTCTGGTGTTGGTGGATGTTATTCCATTCTCTTCTGCAGCAGTGCAGCGTCCAGCACCTGCCGGGCGGCATTGCAGCAGCGGTCAACTCCGGGTGAGTCGGTCAGAGATTTGAGATAGGTGCGGCGGAATTCCACCACTCCACGTTCGGCTGCAATTCTCAGTGCGGAGATGTTATGAAATCCGCTGATGACCCAGCCGACCTGAATCATGATGAAGTCCGAGAGTGATTGAATAAGCGCATAATCGACCGGCTCTCCGTTGCAGATCGATTCCACCAGCCGGGGATTGGGTGGTTCAGTGATGCTCAAGCCCCAGGTGATCTCCGGATCCCGTGCGATGCTGCCGTCGCGCACCGCTTCCTCCATGACACGGAAGATGTCCAGTTTGTCGGCGTCACGTGTCAGGTGAGTCAGCTCGGCGGAAAAGGTGTCAAGTTCAGCGGGCACCTCTTTCTTGTTATGCCATCTGACCGCTTCGATCAGATGCCGGGCGTCAGCACCCTCACACTTGCGTAGGATATCGAGTTGGCGGATAACCGCCACACCTCTCTCCGCATGGTCAACCGACTCCGAGTCGCGATAGGTGCCGAACTCGGCAAACTGCGAAAAACGTCCGATGTCATGCAGCAGTGCGGCTGTTTCACCGAGAGGAAAGTCGGTCTGCGTCCATTCTTCCAGACGCATAATTTCCGCGGAGTTGCGGATCACATGCCGGGTGTGACTCAGTTTGAGCTGCAGCATTGTGGACAGAGTGCCGCCATTTTCACGGAATGTATCGACGTAATGTTGAAAACGTGCGACTATCTCTTTGCTTAACTGGACTGTCATTGGTGTTTATGGTATTATGAACGGCTCAAAAAATCAACTAAGTTGCATTTGAATCTCTCAGTCGTAATGCTGTAGAATAGAGGGCAGTTATGAAAAATAAAAAATGTAAGATTATGGTTGTCGATGATGACCGCAGCCTGCTGGACACGCTTGCTGATTTTCTTGAGTTCGAGGGTTATGAGGTTCAATGTGTGACCAGCGGCGAAGATGCGCTGGTGCAGATGCGTCCTTTTCAACCCGATTTAATCGTGCTCGATATGAGTATGCCCGGCATGGGCGGCAAGGGTTTTCTCGACCGCATCACCAATCCGGATGGCAGCACGACTTACCCGGTTGTGGTGCTGACCGCCCGTGCGGCCATGGCCGAGTATTTTGCGGATAAGAACATAGCGTCATTTCTGGCCAAGCCCTGCGATCCTGAAGATCTGCTGATGGAGATCAGCCGCGTTCTTTTCCTGGAGACCGATGAGAGTGCCGTTGGCAGAGAACCGGTTGAAAAAACGATACGTAAAGTTGTGGTCGCGGAGAGGGATATGGAACTTAAAGCCAGGCTGAAAAGCGAGTTTTCCGCCGCCGGTTTCGAGGTGGTGACAGCGGCTGACGGTGCCGAGGCTTTTGAAAAATGTGTGGAAATCAAACCGGATGCGGTTGTGATGCGGATTGATATCGACCGGATGAACGCCAATGAGGTGGTGGCGATGCTCAAAAGGCTGCCGGGAACTGCCGAGGCTAAAGCGGTTATCTACGGCGTTGAGCTGCCTGATGTCGATCTTGATCTGGTGGCGAATTTGGCTGTGGCGCAGAACTGTCTTGTCAAAGATGCAGATGCGGATGCGATTGTCGACCGCGTGATGCATGTAACCGGGGCATGATGAGTGACAAGGATGAAGGGTGAGGGATGAATTATGAAAAGCGGTATCGTTATCGGTATCGACATAGCCTCGTATCCCGTATCGCATATCGCGTAATCCTGAACCTCGTCCCGTAAAAAAAGGATGGAAGTGTATGCGTTGCCCGGATTGCGGTGGAAATGATGACAAAGTTCTCGACAGCCGTCTGGCTCGTGAAGGCAAGGCCATCCGTCGCCGTCGGCAGTGTCTGGTCTGCGATTGCCGCTTCACCACCTATGAGGAGATAGCACGCGACGAACTGCGGGTGATCAAACGTGACGGCAGAGTCGAAATCTTCGATCGTATGAAACTCGAACGCGGGCTTAAACGCGCCTGTGAAAAACGGCCGGTCTCATCGGATACAATTCATGATCTGCTTGATCGCATTATTACCGGATTCGGCGACCGCACCGAAATCACGGTTGATGAGATCGGACGGGCGGTGTTGAAGGAGCTGCACGGCATCGACCAGGTGGCTTATGTGCGCTTCGCCTCGGTCTACCGTCGCTTTGATGATGTCAGCCAGTTTCTGAATGAGATTAAAAATATAGGCACTGCGCCGGTTGATTGATGATGCTGAAGTTAACCGTCTATATTCCCGCTACTCATCTTGAAGCAGTCAAAAATGCGCTCTTTGCCGCCGGTGCTGGGCGTTACCGTAACTACGATCGCTGCTGTTGGCAGGTACTCGGGCAGGGTCAGTTTCGTCCGCTCCAAGGCAGCAAGCCTTTTCTGGGTGTGATTGATGCCGATGAATATGCCGATGAATATCGTGTTGAGATGCTCTGCCCCGATGAACTGCTCTGCGATATACAGCAGGCACTGCTTGCAGCCCATCCCTATGAAGAGCCGGCCTACGATTTTGTGAAGATTGAAGGGTGAAAGTGCCCTTCAATCACTTTCGGCAACATTGGCTCGAATAAGAGTGGTTTTTTTGGCACTGTTTTTTGTGCGGTAAATGATCGGATGTATTTAAAATGGCTGAACCCGCCATACTTGTTGATTTGTGCGGAGCAGGAGGCGAGTCGCTATGCGGCTCGTCATGAAATAGCTGTTGTCGCCGATCGCGAAAAGCCGGATGAAGATGCCGCAGAGCAGTACGAACAGATTTACATAAAATACCAACAGGCAGCCAAACTCCTCGGGGAGTGGGCGCAGTAGGGGCAGGCTTTATATGCCACGTCGTAGATAGGCGAGTGTCTGCTTTGGATCTGACATCTCGTCCACATGGTCTACAAAGTCCACTATGCCCACAAATTATTAGAGAAAACAAAATGAAATTTATCGTAACGTTTTTTACCGTGCTGATGCTGTTTAGCTTTGCCTTATCATCCGAAATCCGTTTTGATTTTGAAACCGGCGATATGCAGGGTTGGAGAATTGTCGAAGGACAGTTTGGTAGAGTGATCAGCGATCGCTCTCAGCAGCATCACGATCAGAAACCATACACTAAAGAGGGCCGTTTTTTTATGTCAACCCTCGAGAATGAGGATGGCACATCACCACGCGATGCATTCACCGGTGTGATAGAGTCACCGGTCATAACTCTCCAATCAGCCGCACTCTCAATGAAGGTCGGTGGTGGTAAGGGTGCGGATGTTTGTCTGGCTGTGTGCACACTCGACGGCAAAGAGGTTGCCTATGCCCGCGGGGATAACTCGCAGGCAATGATCGTGCGTAACTTTGAGTTGCCGGAGCTTGTGGGGCAGTCGGTGTTTTTCCGCCTTGTGGATAAAGCAACCGGCAGTTGGGGTCATATCACTCTCGATGAGCTTGTCTGTCAGGGCGCGGTCGATACGCTCGCCACCGAGCTCCGTTGGCGCAAGTTGCAATCCAGGGGCAGTTCTCTTCATCAAACCAGTGCGGAGTCAATGCGGTCCGCCATCCGGGAACTGGGTGTGATGTACGGCACTCAGTATCCCGCTGAAAAGTTTTTGCGCGAAATCGAACTGGCTGAGCAAAGCGGAAACTCCACAGCGCATGATAAGGCGGTCTCCGACGCCCTGATTAAACACAATCCGCTGCTGAACTCCGCCCCGATCCTCTTCACAACCCGCAAGCAGTATCGACCTGATCATCACAATACAGCCACCCTTTTTCAAGTCGGTGAAATCAACGCCCACAGTTACGATACACAAGGATCATTGAAAAAACTTGATGTCGTTTCCGGCAAGGTGACAACAATTTTTGATCCCGGTCAAGGTGCGACCGTGCGTGATTCGGAGATATCTTTTGATGCTGAAAAAATCATCTTCTCCATGCGTCGGGGAGCCGATGACAATTATCATATCTATACTGTCCGCAGCGACGGTACAGAGTTGAAACAACTGACGCATGCTCCAGATGTTTCCGATATCGATCCGATCTGGCTGCCCGACGGCAATATCGTTTTTTCCGGTACTCGTGAACCCAAATACTGCATGTGTAACCGACATATTATGTGTAATCTATATCGCATGGAGGCCGACGGCGCGAATATTCACCAGATCGGGAAATCAACGCTTTTCGAAGGTCACGCCTCGTTGCTGCCTGATGGGCGGATACTCTATGACCGCTGGGAGTACGTGGATCGCAATTTCGGGGATGCCCAGGGTTTGTGGGTATGCTATCCCGATGGTACCGGCCACGCAATTTATTACGGCAACAATACCACCAGTCCGGGGGGAGTGATTGATGCCCGTTCTCTTGAAGAAGGAAATAAGGTTATTGCTGTTCTCGGTTCCTGTCATGATCGACCCTGGGGCGCACTTGGTATTATAGACCGTTCAATAGGAGTTGATGGAGCTGAGCCCGTATTGCGAACCTGGCCTGCTGATTTCAGATCGCGGATCAGTACGGAAGGTCAGGATTTCGACTCCACAAAGCACCTGAAGATAAAATATGAGGATCCCTGGCCTTTGGATGATGAACATTTCCTGTGTGCCCGTCAGACCGGTCGTGGCGAGGAGATGGGTGTTTATTATCTTGATTTGCATGGCAACGAAATTCTGGTGCATAGTGAGCAGCCTGGCTGCTATGACCCGATGTTGCTGCGACCGCGTGTTCCGCCGCAGATTCACGCACTGCGTCGTGATTTCTCCGACCCGCAAGGCAGCGGTTCCTTCTACCTGCAGAATGTTTATATCGGTACCCATATGAAAAATGTCAAGCAGGGTGCAATTAAATATCTGCGCATTGTCGAGTCGCCGGAAAAACGCAGCTGGGCAGCGAAATCATGGAATGGACAGGGAGCACAGGCGCCAGCGATGAATTGGCACAGCTTTGAGAATAAGCGCATTCTGGGAACAGTTCCCGTGGAAGCGGACGGCAGTGCTTATTTCGAGGTGCCAGCTAATACCTTTCTCTTTTTTCAGGCACTGGATGAATACAAGGTGATGGTGCAGTCCATGCGTTCAGGCATCTATGTACAACCCGGCGAGAATTACGGCTGTGTGGGCTGTCATGAAAACCGTGTGGCCGACATACCGCACACCGGGGCCCGGCCTGTGGCTTTGAAGCGTCCGCCCAGCAAACTGACGGGCTGGTTTGGTCCGCCGCGTCGTTTCAGCTTCCAGGATGAAGTGCAGCCGGTTTTCAACAAACATTGTGTCAGTTGTCATGACTACGGCAGACCGGCCGGTGAAAAGCTCAATCTGGCTGGCGACCGCGACTCAATTTTCTGCACCTCTTATGTTGATCTATGGACAAAGGGTGCGATCCGCTGTGTCGGCGGAGGGCCGGCTGAACTGCAGGAGGCCTACTCCTGGGGCGGTAGCAGATCAGATTTGATACGGAAGGTTTTCACGGGACATGCAGATGTTAAACTGGAAGCCGAAGAACTGGAGCGTCTTGTGACCTGGGTTGATCTCAACGCACCCTATTATCCGTTTTACGAATTTTCAGGATATGGCCATAACCCGGGTGGCCGTTCACCTTTGACGGCCAAAGAGCTTGAGCAGTTGAACCGACTGACCGGTCAGAAAATCAGTTTCAACCATCGTGACAGACAGCATGCGATGATTAGCTTCGAGCGTCCGGAAAAAAGTCGTATTCTTCAACAGCTGGAAGTAGATTCCGATGCATACCGGGCCGCACTCATTCTTATCAAATCAGGTGCGGAAAGATTAAAAGTGCTTCCGCGCGCAGATATGCCGGGCTTCCGTCCGGGAGCGCAACATGTTGAGATTAATCAACGCTATCAACGGCGTCTGCAATTTGAGCGTGATGTCTATCGTGCCATCCGCGAGGGTCGTAAACTCTATGATCGGACAGAGTGAAAAGAGTTGCTCAACACCGGTGATTTCCTGCAGCGACGGCATGTGTGTCTCTTGTGGCAGGAAACCGGGTGCTTTGTATCGGAGTTGTCCCTACTGCGGAGAGGCAGTGTGGCACTCAAACTGGCGGCGTATTCTGAGTGTGTATGCTGCTGTGTTGCTACCGCTGTTTTTGATTCTTATGCTGGCGTTTGAGCGAACTCTGCTTCTCTCTCTGTTGGCTGCCTGGCACGGATCATCCTGGCAGTTGCGTCTGTTGAGTGTAATCGCCGCCGGTGTGCTGCTGCTGCCCTATGAAGACCGGAGATTGATCTATACATCAAAATTGCAGCGACTGGGCTGGCTTTTAAATGCGTTGGCGGCTTCCGCCATTCTTTTACTGTGTGCGCTGACTTTTGCGGTGCGGTTGCGTTTTGCGGTGGCTGGTTCAGCCGGTCATGCTGCTGTCGCAGTGATTGCGCTGAGCGGGGTTGCGGTGTTTTTTGTGTTGAACTGCGGTTGGCATCAGCTACTTGGTACCCTGTTTCTGGTGGTGGTGCTTTTGGCCTGATCGAGAGTCTTGATTTAAGCTACAGCAACGAGCTTTCACCCGCATGGCGGGATGAGATCCGTAAGCGATGTAACGAGATGGACAACGACACCGTCGAGTTATTGGAGGCAAACGACGTTTTTCAAAGAGCATATGCAACACTCTCATGAAACCAATTCGATTTCATCGTGATCCTGACTACTGGAAAGATCGAAAATTAGAACAAAGCAATGCAGGCTAAAAATGCTCGCGCATTTTAACCTGATTGCACACGTTCGCATGATGGGAGAAGAGATTAACACAACTGTTAAAGAGACGTTGCCGGCGAAAGTGATCGCATTTCTCAAATCCGATATCGTCATTGCCGGTTGTATACTTACCTGTTGTGCAATAGCCGCAGTCGCTTACAGCCAGGCACAGTTGAGTACGCACAATCCGTAGATGGCAGCGGTTTCGGCCCTCAGAACACTGGAGCCCAGCGCGACAAGTGTGGAGCCGGCATCGCGCAGACTCTCCAATTCATAGGTTGTGAAATCGCCCTCGGGGCCGGTCAGCCAAGCAACGGCGTTCGGTGGTTTTTTCAGTGCCGCGACGGCATTTTTCATTGGCATCGCGTCATCGGTCAGTGCGGCTGTAAAGAGTGCATCGAAGCGATGCAAGAGCGGCTGAGCCTCTGCAAAATTCAGCGGCGGACTCACCTGCGGAATCCAGGCACTGCCGGACTGCCGGGCAGCGTCATCAGCCACTCTTTGCCAGCGTTCAGCCTTGCTCCGGCGTTCTGCCGGAGTCAGGCGCACAATAGTTCTGGCGGATATGACGGGAATGATTTCCGAGACGCCGAGTTCGGTTGCTTTCTCGATTGTCCAGTCGCTGCGTTTACCTTTACTGATGCAAAACAGCAGCGTCAGGCGGCATGCCGGCGGCGGATGTTCCTGTACTGCGGCGCAAGGTCGCAGCGTGAGAATGTGTTTGTCGATTGTCTTAATACGGGCCTGACGGGTAAGCCCATGTCCGTCAAAGAGTTGAAGTTCGGCACCTTCCTGCAGACGCAGGACATTGCGGATATGCCGACACTGAGCACGATCCATACAAATGGAAACGCTCAGCAGTTGTTCTGTAGTAACGTGGCATCGGTGCATTGTGTTGCCGCACTAATTATCACGATTTTTTCCGGAGGGCGTCGCGCCGTTTGTAAAAGTTCTCAACGCTTTTACGCAATCGGGCAGTTTCCGCGAAATTGGATTCGCCGGATTGCTCCTCAAAATCCCTGAGTGCTTTTTTCTGCCGTGAGTTCAGCTTTACAGGGGTTTCCAGTTCGATGCGCAGGTGGAGATCGCCGGTGCGTCCGTGCAGACTTGGCATACCCTTGCCGCGTAGCCGCAGAATCTTGCCGTTAGGAGTGCCTGCCGGCAGTTTGATACGGGCATAACCGTCAGGGGTGGGAATCTGAATCTCTCCGCCAAGTGCCGCTGTAACGGGTGATACCGGCACGGAACAGGCCAGTTCGTCACCGTGCCGTTCAAAAATTTTATGTTCGCGTACATGCAGCACAACATAGATGTCACCGGGAGGGCCGCCGCGTATGCCGCTTTCGCCTTTGCCGGTCAGACGGAGTTTGGAGCCGGTTTCAACCCCTTTGGGTATGCGCAGAGTGATATGACGCGGTGCTTTGACACGTCCGTTGCCGTGGCAGGTCGGACAGGGGTTTTTGACGATCGAACCTTCGCCATGACAGATCGGGCAGGGCTGTCTGACCTGAAAGAATCCTCCGCCGGCAACCACAAATCCCTGGCCGCCGCATTGCCGACAGCTCTCTCGTCCGCTGCCGGGTGCCGCTCCGCTGCCGTGACAAGCGGGACAGCTGTCGTTGATTTTAAGGTCGAGCTGCCTTTCCGAACCGAACAGAGCCTCTTCAAAGTCGATTTCAAGATCGAAGCGCAGATCATCGCCCCGCTGTGCTCCGCCGCTGCTGCGGCGTTGGCGCCGCGAGCCGCCGCCGCCAAACATGTCGGCGAAACCGCCGCCGAAGATCGTTTCAAAGATATCGCCGAAATCGCCGGCGTGAGTGAAATCGCGTCCGAAGTCAAAACCGCCCGGGCCGAAGGATGATTTCACCCCGTCATGACCGAACTGATCATAGCGCTGGCGTTTCTGTGTGTCGCTCAGAACCTCGTAGGCTTCGCAGACCTCTTTGAATTTTTCGCCGGCCTCCTGATTGTCCGGATTACGGTCAGGGTGATATTTCATGGCAAGTTTCCGATAAGCTTTTTTAAGCTCATCATCCGTGGCGCTCTTGCTTACGCCCAGAATCTCATAATAATCGCGTTTGGCAGCCATACTAAACTTTCTTCCAGTTCAAATTGTCTAAAAGGCTCCGCGGTTGCCGGTAGCAGGTGCGGAGCCTGCGTCTCAGTCAGAAACATTTTCCGCATCGCTCTCGGCAGGTTGACCGCTGGAGACTATCACCTGTGCCGCCCGCATCAGATGACCGGAAAGCAGCCAGCCGCAACGCAACTGATCGATCACCCGGTTGGCAGGAACGTTAAGCGAGGGGATATAGGAGATAGCTTCATGCAGCTCAGGATTGAAATCCTCTCCGCGCGCCTCAACCGGTTCCATGCCGCAACGCTTCAAAACGGCGATAAACTGGTCGTAAACCAACTTGATTCCGCTCACAAAAGGGTCATCTCGGTCATCAACCTTCTGTAGTGCCATCTCGAGATGATCGACAACCGGCAGGATGTCGCCGAGCAGTCGCTCGTTGGAGCGTTTGATGTACTCTTCACGCTCACGTACCTGGCGTTTGCGGTAGTTGTCAAAGTCGGCCATCAGCCGGATATACTGATTTTTGAGTCTGCTGATCTCATCTTCCCCGGCCTGTGCTTCTGGAGCGCAAGGCACTTCGTCAGCACTGTTTTGTTCAGTATCTTGAATCTTTTTGTCCTCGGCTGTCACCGCATCCTCAGCGTTTTGTTCTGTTTTGATATCTTTATTTTTTTTCTGCCTTTTCATCATTGCTTAACCCTGCATTCCTTTTAGTAAAACGGGCAAATATTCTTTCATAACAGGTTGTTTTCGTCAAGTACAGGGATTTGTTTTAGAAAGCCCGCAGGGAAAGGGGTTGACTTTCGACACTTGGTTTGTAACTCTGATTTTCGAAGAAAGGAAGAATTTTATGAATACGAAAGTGGATGCTGAACTCTGCATCGGCTGCGGCCTCTGCGAGGCCGGATGTCCGGAAGTTTTTGTGATGAATGACAACAATGTGGCCGAGGTCAAGGTCGAAGCTGTGCCTGGCGCAGCTGAAGGCTCCTGCCGTGAGGCGGCGGAGAATTGTCCGGTGGACGCAATTATAATCGAGGAGTGAGGGAAGTTTGATTTTCACTGTAACAGTGTAAAAGAAGGCGCTTAGGGACGATTGTCCTAAGCGCCTTCTGTTGTGCCTTTTTTGTTGAAGGCTATGAGTTCAGGCGATTTTTGAGCGCCTGCAGTTGTTCAATCATCCGGGCTGGCAGCCTTTCGCCGAATTTAGCCAGATATTTTTCGGCATCGGCCACGGTTTCCTGGTAACCTTCGATGTTGACCTTCATCAGCTCATCCCAGGTTTGAGCGGTGATATCGAGCCCGTCGAGGCAGAACTCATCTTTTTTAGGCATCAGACCGATCGGGGTTTCATTGGCACCGACTTTGCCGGCAACGCGGTCGCACATCCATTTCAGAACGCGGCTGTTCTCACCGAAGCCCGGCCACAACCACTTGCCGTCATCGGTTTTGCGGAACCAGTTGACATAAAAGCAGCGCGGAGCTTTATCACCCAGTTGCTCGCCCATCTCGAACCAGTGCTGCATATAGTCACCGGCGTGATACCCGATAAAGGGGGTCATGGCGAAGGGATCAAAGCGCAGTTTGACATCGTGCAGATCCAATGCCGCGGCAGTCGGTTCCGAGGCGGCGGTCGCACCCATGAACACACCGTGGTTGAAGTCGAAAGCCTCGTGAACCAGCGGAACGGTAGCGGTGCGCTTTCCTCCGAAGACAAATATATCAATCGGAACGCCGGCGGGATTCTCCCAGTCGTCACATATCACCGGGCACTGTGATGCAGGCGCAGTGAAGCGGCTGTTAGGGTGAGCACCCTTGATTGGATTGCCGTTTTCATCGGTCATGCCGGGCTTCCAGGGATTGTTTTTCCAGTCGGTTCCGCCCGAACACTCGACACCCATGTCTTCCCACCAGACATCACGGTCTTCGGTTACAACCACATTGGTGTAGATGCTGTTCGCTTTAAGCGAAGCCATCGCCATCGGGTTGGAGGCGTCGGATGTGCCGGGTGCCACACCGAAGAATCCATACTCGGGGTTGATGGCATAGAGGCGGCCGTCGGCTCCGGGTTTCATCCAGGCGATGTCGTCGCCGATAGTCTCAACCTTCCAGCCCGGCACAGTTGACTGCAGCATGGCCAGATTGGTTTTGCCGCAGGCGGAGGGAAATGCCGCGGCGATGTGATAGCGTTTGCCTTCGGGACTGGTGAAGCGCAGAATAAGCATATGCTCGGCCATCCAGCCCTCCTGACGAGCGATACTGGAAGCTATGCGCAGAGCCAGGCATTTTTTGCCCAGCAGGGCGTTGCCGCCGTAGCCCGAGCCGTACGACCAGATCAGGCGCTCTTCCGGGAAGTGCGCGATATATTTATCCTCAAGCGGCGCACAGGGCCAACGACTGTCCTGTTCGCCTTCCGCCAGCGGTTTGCCGACCGAGTGCAGACAGGGAATGAAGTCGTCGTTTTTCTCGATCAGGCGCAGAACCTCGGTGGAAACGCGCGTCATGATGTGCATGTTGACCACAACGTAGGGGCTGTCGGTAATCTCGACGGCGTTTTTTGCTATGTCGGAGCCGATCGGACCCATCGAGAAGGGGATCACATACATGGTGCGTCCCTGCATACATCCGTCATAGAGAGCCCGCATAGTTTTCTTGAGTTCGAAGGGATCGATCCAATTATTGGTCGGACCGGCATCCTCCTCTTTAAGCGTGGCGATGTAGGTGCGCCCCTCGACACGCGCGACATCTGACGGATCAGAGTTGAAGGCGAAGCTGTTGGGTCTTTTTTCCTCGTTGAGTTTGATTGCCGCGCCGGTGCTGACCATTTCCGCCATCAGACGGTCATACTCCTCTTTGGAGCCGTCACACCAGTAAACCTGGTCGGGTTTACACATAGCCGCCGTTTCATTAACCCAATCCATCAGTTTCCTGTTTGTAGTAGGTGTATTCATATTTTTCCTTTCACTTTGTTTTCAAAATTAAAGAAGATAAACAGAGCCGCGCACAGCAACAGTGCTATGCATAGTGTCAGGGCGGAGCTGTAAGAATTTGTGAGATCAGCGAGCCAGCCTCCTACACCGGGAGCGATCAGACCGGCCACTCCGTAGGATTGGAAACACAGCGGATATAACTGAGTGAATGCGGTCACCCCGAAATAACGTGAGATATAAGAGGCATATATAACAAAATTAGATCCGAAGCTAAAACCCAGCATTCCTGCCACTGATATATGCAGCCACATCGGCAGGGTGAACAGCAGCAGGGTAGTGACCGCAGCGAAAATCACCAGCGAGAGATAGATGCTGCGGTATGCGATCTGATCAGACAGCCAACCCCACACAACCCGACCCAGCGCATTCCCTATCGCGAAGATAGAGACAGCGACCGTCGCTGCACTTTCACTCAGTCCGGCACGCAATGTTAACGGGGTCAGATTACCGATTATCAGCAGACCGGCAAAGGTTCCTGCAAACATACCTGGAAGAATCAAGGCGAATCCGGGTGAGAGAATAGCTGTCCGCAAATTGAACGCTCTGATTTCTTCGTCATTTACATCAGGCTCGGAGAGCAGTGCGGCGGCAATCAGCAGGATCAAACCCGAGCAGAGCGCGAACCAGCGGAAAAAAACAAGTACGTTTACGCTGCGGGAGAGGGCGGCTTCGGCGATGGTGGTCAGCAGAACGGCACCGCCGCCGAAACCGGCGACCGCCACACCGGTGACTAACCCTTTGTTGTCAGGAAACCACTTCATCCCGACTGTCAAAGGGCAGACATAGCCGAATCCGATACCGACTCCCGCCACCACACCGATTCCCAGCCAAAGCAGGGCGAAGGATCCGTTTGAGAACGATGCCAGCAGATAACCGGCTGTGAAAAGCAGCGTAGCAATGGCCGCACAGAAACGGGTGCCGCGAAGCGCGATTACTCTGCCCGAAAACAGCATGGTTACAGTGAAGGATAAAATCGAAAATCCAAAAATGAAACCGCACTCACCCGAACTTAATTTATAATCACGCATCAGATAGGGGACAAAGATGCTCCAGGCGTAAATACCTCCCAGGATGGTCTGCAAAACACAGGCAGCCGCCAGAACAATCCATCGGTTTTTCATGGTGGTACCCTCCCCGGTCAGCTTTTCTGAATAAGACGAATCAGATCGGAAACCTGACGATGGGCCTCGATTGGATGGCGAAGCTGTTTTTCAGGATGGACTAGATACACGTTGCAGCGACCCTCCCGCCGGACATCAACAAATCCGGCGTCAATCAGATCAGAGACGATGCGGTGTGTGGCGCGTTCGGTGATGCCGACTATTCCAGCAATGTCGCGCAACCGCAGATCAGGATTCCTGGCAATGCACAGAAAAACATGGGCATGATTTGTCAGAAAGGTCCAATGCAGTGAATTATCTTTGGTTTCTGCCATACAATTTCCTCTTTGAGCGGCGTAATTTACCAGAATTAAAGCATGAGTCAAGTATCAAGTAATAGAATTCATGAAAAAAATGTCATGAATATGGTCACACCAGAGTGAAAATTACCGTCGTGACGCCTTATGACGGCACTTTGATTACTGAGTGCTGAATTGTCTTTGGTGCAGGATCGGTCGACTTACGCACGCTTTTCCAACACGACAGGGTTGATCAACTCGCCGATACCTTCAACTGTAATTTTAACTTGGTCGCCCGGCTGAAGGTAGATCGGGGGGGTGCGGGCGAAGCCCGAGCCGGAAGGGGTGCCGGTGAAGATGGCGGTGCCGGCGGGCAAGGTGGTGCTGCCGCTGAGAAAAACAATCAGGTTACGCACACTGAAGATGTGGTTGGCAGTGGTGGAGCTCTGACGCATTTCACCGTTGACATGGGCGGTTAGCTGCAGCCTCTGCGGATCGTTGATCTCGTCCGGTGTCACAAGGCAGGGTCCCATCGGAGCGAAGGTGGCGAATGATTTTCCGCGGCAGAACTGGCCGCCGCCGTACTCTTTCTGCCAGTCGCGGGCGGAGACATCGTTGCCGCAGGTGTAACCCAGAACATACTCCATGGCGTTTTCCGGTGTCGCGTTACGGCACTCTCTGTTCAGAACTACCACCAGTTCGGCCTCATAGTCGACCTTGCTGCTGACCAGGTGTCTCGGAATTTCGATGGGATCGCCGGGATGCTGCAGGGATGAGTGAATTTTCATAAAAAGCACCGGAAAATCGGGCACAGGGGTGTTGAATTCAGCCGCGTGATCGGCGAAATTGAGTCCGATGGCCAGTATCAGGGGCGGTGTCACCGGCGCGAGCAGCTTGCTGACAGGCACGGATTGACCGCTGAGTCTGAAATCGCTGAAAATATCCCCTTCGATCAACTCAGCCTGCTGCGCATCGATATATCGTCCGTAAACCGCCTGCTCAATGCCCGGTGTTTTAAATCTGATTAGTTTCATCTGTTCTCTTTTACCTCAAAGCTTCATAGTAAAGTATCCGATTTCAATTACAATTCGCCGTCTGCGTTGGCCGACTCAAATGCTTCACAATAAACCCTAAGTTCTCTGAAATGCTTCACTACGCTCATCCAAAACCTTCACGCACTCACACACCGTTTCCATACCTTTTCATAAAACTTTTGAGAGTTACCGTTTGGCGGGGCCCGGAAAGTTGAATTTCGGGGTATGCGACGGAATACGTGCCTCTTTCAGAAGGGTATTGAATCGGGCTGTCAGTTCGGGGTGCTGCGCGGCGAGATTGTTTGTTTCACCGGGATCGGTTGAAAGATCATAGAGTTCCAGCGGCGCATTCGGGCGGGTGGCCACATTATAACGCACCGCTTTCCACTTACCCTGACGCAGCGCGACTCGACCGCCTTGTTCGTGAAACTCCCAGTAGAGATAGTCGTGCTGCCGCTGACCGGAATGGTTCATGAGGGTCGGCAGAAAAGATATGCCGTCGATTTTTTCCGACGCGGCGACGCCCGCTATGTCGGTCAGGGTAGGCAGGATATCCCAGAAAGCGGTAAGATGATCGGTAGTGGTGGAGGGACGTATTTTGCCGGGCCAGCGGGCGATCATCGGAACGTGGATACCGCCCTCATAAAGATCGCGTTTGAAACCGCGTTGTGAAGCACTGGAGTTGAAGTACTCCGGATCGTGTCCGCCCTCTCTGTGCGGCCCGTTGTCGGAGGTAAAGATGATCAGAGTATCCTTATCAATGTCAAGTTCCCGGAGTTTGGCTGTAATCTCGCCGACATCATCGTCGAGTAAGCTGACCATGGCGGCGAAGGCGGCACGCGGTTCACTCTGTGAGCCGTAGGGACCCCTCCTGAACATGGGACCTTGATCGGTGCCGCGATAGGCTTTTTCCTCGCCGAATTTGCCGCGAAATTTGCGCATATAGCTTTCAGGAGCGAACATTTCAGCATGCGGCTGGACAATCGCATAGTAGCAGAAAAAGGGTTTATCCCGGTTCTCTTCGATGAATCGGAGTGTTTGCGCCTGAATCAGATCGGGTGCGTAATCGTTGCATTCCACTCCGACATTGCCCCAGAGAATCTCCCTCTGGTTGTTGTCCCAGAGAAAGTAGGGATAGTAATGGTGGGCCAGACGTTGGCAGTTGTAGCCGTAGAAGCGGTCGAAGCCCATTTTCAGAGGTTCGCTGTCGGAATTCGGCGCGCCCAGTCCCCATTTGCCGAAAACTGCGGTTTTGTAGCCGGCCTTTTTGAGCAGATGCGCAACGGTGACGGTATCGGCCGGCATAGATGACTGACCTTCCGGCTGGACCTCGGCGTTGCCGCGCACGAAGGCATGGCCGGTATGCAGACCGGTCAGCAGCGAGCAGCGCGAGGGCGCACAGACAGTACTACCTGAATAACACTGTGTGAAGAGCATGCCTTCATCGGCCAGTGCGTCTATGTGGGGTGTTTTGAATCTCTTCTGTCCAAGAGCGCTGAGATCCCCGTAACCGAGATCATCGGCCAGAATAAAAATTATGTTCGGAGCACGCGCGGTGATCGACAGGGCGGTCAGTACGACTGCTGTAAATGTGACAAAACTACGTATCATTACTTTCTCCTTTGATTACTTTCTCCTTTGTGTAGTGCACAGCAGTATATCAGGTAAAGGTATCCGGGCAAAGAGCCATTTGCGTCGCTGTTTTAATCGGTACGCGGTGCAGTCGGGGTTCTCAATCCTGAACCTCTATTCTAAGCGGGGTGCGAGCAGTGCGGTAAAGGCGGCGGAGAACAAGCCGGCGGCGGCATAGCTGTGATCTGCGATCAGTAGCAATGCTGCCGCTGCCAACAGTGCGAAAGCAGTGCTGTCATGTTTCGCGATCGAACTTTGAGTGACGCGTACACGTCCGCCCTGTGCCGGGGTGGAGCGTAATTTTATCGTTTTACGTGGCTCCACATGCAGCGGCACGGCATGATCGGCGATCCAGAGATGGCCCGAATTGATGACCGCACTGCGATGAGAGTCGGCAGCGATCAGCTCTCCGATCCGGTTGAAATCGATTGTCAGACGATTCAAACCCGGGTTGAAGATGGTCAGATCGATTTGTTGAGAATGTGTGAGAGTATTGCTTATCAAGGCGGCTGCTGCCGCCGCCAGAAGTTCAGGATTGTGGCGCTCAGGATCATTGAGTGCAAAAAAATGCGGAGCACGGAGCTCGATCAATGTCAGCAGCCAGATGCAGATCAATGAGGTTGCGCCCGCTGCAAGCAGAACTCCCGTTGCAGTCGGAGAGCACAGCAATACCGTTCCGACCGTCGCGATTGTGAATACTTTAACTTTTTTCATCTTTAAAGCGTTTCCTAAGCACGTTACGATCTGCCTGACACTCGGATTGAAAGTGCCGCAGCACGCGGATTTACCGGTTTGCAACGGTCAGATTGTGCGTCATCATCGAATTTTTCCAAATAATCCGCTCCTGAAAGCCAGTATATGCTGGTTTTCAACCTCTTATTTTTCTATTATATACCACGAACAACTTATGAAAAGAAAGACATATGTAATAGGACACCGCAACCCCGATACCGATTCGATCGTATCGGCGGTCGCTTATGCGGAATTGAAGCGTCAGCTCGGACTCGAAAACTGCTATCCGGCACGTGCGGGCAAGCTGACCCCTCAGACCGAGTATATACTGGAACGTTTCGGCGTTCCGGCTCCAGAGTACATATCGGACCTGATTCCCAAAGTAGGCTATTTTCTGGACAAGGAGCCGGTAACTGCCGGTGAGAGGTGCTCGCTGTGGAACGCATTGGAGATTATGGACCGCGAGAAACTAAAGATTCTACCGATTGTTGACGCCGAAGGACGCTACAAATCGGTTCTTAACTACAATGCTTTCGCCAGCAACATAATCCGGAAAATCAATCCGCACCGCAAGGCGATCATTCCGACCAGCATACCGTTGTTGATCGAAACCCTCAATGCACAGCCGGTTGTTGTCTGCAGCGACGAACAGGTTGTCAAATCGCGCATCTTGGTAGCCGGTTCCTCACTGGCATCATTCAAGGAGCACCTGCTGACAGCCATACCGGCCAACGCGCTTGTTTTGACCGGGGATCGTGAGGATGTTCAGCGTTTCAGTATTGAAAACGGAGCCCGTGCTGTGATCATCACCAATGGCACCCCGCTCGCCAAAGGGTTGCGGGAACTAGCTGAAAAACACAGGGTGACAGTTATAATTTCACCTTATGACACCTCTTCAACGGCCTTTCTGATTCTGTATTCCACCCCAGTGGCGACGGTTGCCGATTCGCGGACAATTCCCGTGAGTGAAAATAGCTATGTACGCATGATCCGTGAGGAGCTCACACGCTCGCCCTCGCGTTCGCTGGCGGTGGTGGATGACAGTGCTCTTGTGACCGGGATTTTTTCCGAAGGCGATCTGATCCGCGAACCGAATATCGACATCATCATGGTTGATCACAATGAATTGGGACAGGCGGTTGAGGGACTTGAGAATTACCGTATACTGGAAATTCTGGATCATCATCGACTGGGAAACTTCTCGACACGTTATCCTATCACCTTCATCAACCGGGTTGTCGGCGCGACATCAACAATTGTAGCCAGTATGTATGCGGAAAAACGCGCAGTGTTGAAACCTGAAATCGCTGGCATACTTTTGGCTGGCATTCTGACTGACACCCTGGTGCTGCGTTCGGCGACGACCACCGAGACCGATTGCGAAATGGCGGAATATCTGGCCGGCCTGGTTGATCTGGATGTCGAGGATTTCGGGCGGGAGATATTTGAAAGTGCCAGCCGGCTGCGCAATCTCCCGGTGGATGAAATTCTGGAGTTGGACTCCAAAGATTACGAAGCCTGTGGCAGAAGATTCAATGTGAGCCAGGTTGAAATAGGTGTCGGTACCGACACCTGGGAGCGCAAAGATGAGGTTCTTTGTGCACTCAAAGAGCGTTGCGAGAAAAACAGACTCTACTTCGCGGCCCTGATGGTGACCGATATCGTAGAGATGAATTCGCTGCTGCTTATTCACGGTGCCGAAGAATTTTTAAAGAAAATGGCATTTCCCCGGCGCGAAAAGAATGTTTTTCTCTGCCGCGATATACTTTCGCGCAAGAAACAGCTTATACCGCTTTTGATCGAGCAGATGGAGAGTGTGTTGGGAGTACACGACACCCGTTCATGAACCGGATGTCGTTGACGATGCCGTGCGTGCCGTTTGAACAATATGAGGTAAAAAATTTGGAGACCGATAAAATAATGGATGACCTAACAAAGATAAAAGACCAGTTGCCTGAGGAACCGCCGGCCCTGCCGGCTGAATACAAAAAAACCCGGGAAGATGAAACCGCCACCGGTTCGATGCCGCCGCGCAAGGTGATCGGAGCCTGGCTGATAGTGTTCACTGTAATGATGCTGATGCTCTACTTTCTTGTGCCGCGTCAGGGTGACAAGGTGCAGGAGATCGACCAGCTTGAATTCCGCCGGCTGGTGGAGGCCGACAAGGTGGATAAGGTGGAGATGGTGCAGGACTCCAGCGGCATAACATATCTGAAAGGGGTTCTGAAAGGCCCTGACGCACAGGATTTTAAGGTCAATCTGATTCCGTCGGAGAACCTGGAGCAATATCTGCTTGACAAGCAGATCAACTGTCCGATTGTCTATAAAAACAATGTCCTAGGACGCATTCTGATTGAAATTCTGCCGGTAATCCTGATTCTGGGTGTACTCTACTTTTTCATTATGCGTCAGGTCAGATCATCAAGCATGGGTGCGATGAATTTCGGCAAAAGCCGGGCGAAGATGATGACCGAAGGCAAAAAGAAATTCACCTTCAAGGATGTGGCCGGTATTAAAGAGGCCAAGGAGGAGGTTCAGGAGATTGTTGAATTTCTCAAGGATCCTAAAAGATTTCAGAAGCTCGGCGGACGCATTCCCAAGGGGGTGCTGTTACTGGGGCCGCCCGGCACCGGTAAAACACTGCTGGCCAAATCGATTGCCGGTGAGGCCGGTGTGCCGTTTTTTTCCATCAGCGGTTCTGATTTCATCGAAATGTTTGTCGGTGTGGGTGCCTCGCGGGTGCGTGATATGTTCGAACAGGGTAAGAAACATGCGCCCTGTCTGATATTTATCGATGAAATTGATGCGGTCGGGCGCAGTCGTTTTTCAGGCATGGGGGGCGGCCATGATGAGCGTGAGCAGACTTTGAACGCGATGCTGGTGGAGATGGATGGCTTTGAAACCAATGAGGGCGTCATTATTATCGCGGCTACAAACCGGCCCGATGTGCTGGACCCCGCTCTGCTGCGTCCGGGTCGATTTGACCGCCAGATTGTGATCGACCTGCCGACGCTCGAGGGTCGCGAGGAAATTCTGCGCATGCACTCGGAAAAAATCACGCTCGGTGATGATGCCGATCTGGCTCGCATCGCCCGCGGCACAACCGGCTTCTCCGGAGCCGATCTGGCTAATCTGCTCAACGAGGCGGCTCTGGTTGCCGCACGCGCCGGCAAGGTGGCTGTTGAGCATGCTGATCTTGAAGAGGCACGTGACAAGGTGCTCTGGGGTCGCGAGCGGCGCAGTCGCACCCTGGACGAGAAGGAACTCAAGGGTACCGCCTGGCATGAATCGGGACACGCCTTGCTGCAGGTGCTGTGCGAACATGCCTATCCGCTGCATAAAGTGACGATCATTCCGCGCGGTCAGGCACTGGGTGCCACGATGAGTCTGCCCGACAGAGATGTGACCAACCGCTCGAAAAAAGAGTTTCTGGATGATCTTGTTGTGCTGATGGGCGGCAGAATCGCCGAAGAGAAGTTTACCGATGACATCTCCACCGGTGCACGTATGGACATCCGGATGGCCAGCGATATGGCCCATAAGATGGTCTGCGAATACGGTATGAGCGAAGAGTTCGGTTTTCAGGCCTTTGGTGAGAATGAAGAGACCTTCTTTCTTGGACGTGAATTAACCCGTCATAAGTCTTACAGTGAGGAGACCGCGCGGCGCATCGATGCCGAGGTAAGTAAAATTCTGCAAAATGCCTACCGGCGCGCTGCGGATCTGATCGAGCATAATCAGGATAAACTTCAGATTCTGGTCGAAATGCTGCTCGAACGTGAAAGCATGGACGGTCGCGATGTCGAGGACCTGATCAGACTCGGTCGGATTCGTACACCGGAAGAGCGTGCCGAAGAGGAGGATAGAACGGAAAAGAATGCGCAGAAGCCCTCCGAGGAAGAGAACGAGCAGGTCGAAAGTGCTGCGGAGTCCGAATCTCCTTCGGCATCTTCCGAAGACCAGCCTGATGCGGCGGAAAATGAAAGTCGTGAGGTCGAGAATATCCGCAAGGAGTGATAGGTTTAATGCTCGGAATTCATAGACAGAGCCCGAGATTATGGAGATGCGGAGAGCGGGAACTCTCTCTGGAGGCTCCTTTGGTGATGGGCATTTTGAATGTCAGCCCTGATTCGTTCTACGATGGCGGCAGGTATCTCAATTTCGACGCGGCGGTTGAAAGAGCCCGGCAGATGGCGGACGAAGGTGCCTCTATTATCGATATCGGTGGTGAATCAACCCGCCCCGGTGCCGATGAGATCAACGTTGAATGTGAGCTGGAGCGTGTGATACCGGTGGTCAGGGAGGTCTGCCGCAGTGTGGATGCCGCTGTTTCAATCGATACGCGTCATCTGGCGGTGGCGGCCTCCGCAGTTGATGCCGGTGCGGATATCATTAACAATATCATGCCGGTTGATGGTGATGTCG
Source organism: Kiritimatiellia bacterium (assembly GCA_018399555.1). GTDB lineage: Bacteria > Verrucomicrobiota > Kiritimatiellia > RFP12 > UBA1067 > M55B167. The sequence goes on from JAGYOL010000002.1 coordinate 42,693, forward strand.
GCATGGCCGCGTTGGCCGCCGGCAGCGGTGCGGGATTGGTGGTTATGCACATGCGGGGCACACCACGGACGATGAATACGCTGACAAACTACGATGATGTCGAAAGTGATGTTTACAATATGTTGCGTCGCAGTGTTGATTTCGTGATTGAACATGGTGTTGATCCCGCACAGACAGTGGTTGATCCGGGTATAGGGTTTGCCAAAGAGAGTGCGCATAACCTCAGACTGATTGCGCATCTGGATCGTCTGACATCAATAGCCCCCGTTTTGCTGGGTGCCTCAAGAAAAAGGTTTATCGGTGAGATCAGCGGAACACCCGGAGCGGAAGACCGTCTCGGCGGCAGTGTTGCCGCTGTACTGGAGGGGGTGCGCCGAGGAGCTTCGATTGTACGGGTGCATGACGTGCGTGAAAGTGTCCAGGCCATAGCTCTGTTTAACGCGCTGCAGGAGATCGGAGATTAATCAATGTTTGCAGGAATACAGATAGCATTCAATGATATCATGCAGATAATCATTCTGTATCTCGTGATATACGCTGTCATACGCTTGATCAAAGGTACGCGCAGCGCCCAGGTACTGCTGGGTTTCTGTGTGACGGTCGTATCGCTCCTGACATTCACCTACCTTTTCAACTTTGAAGTGCTGGCCCGGATAGTCTATTTTCTTCTGATATATCTTGCGTTGAGCATGGTTGTTGTTTTTCAGCAGGATATCCGCCGGATGCTGGCATTGGTCGGAGGACAGCGGTTCTTTTCACGTCAGTACACCTTGAATAATGCTCCGGTAACTGAAATGCTGACAAAAAGCATCATCAATATGTCGCGCAAGAGAATCGGGGTTCTGATTGCAATTGAACGCGGCATTTCTCTGCGGGGATATGAAGAGTCCGGTATCGGGGTTAATGCCGATTTGAGTCATGAACTGCTGGTCTCTATTTTTACGCCGCCACTGCCGCTGCACGATGGCGGCATTGTGATTCGTGATGGACGGATCGCCGCAGCGCACTGTCTGTTTCCGGTTTCCAATAAAAATGATCTGATTTCATCCGGGATGCGTCATCGTGCAGCGGTTGGTTTGAGTGAGGAGACCGACGCCGTTATTTTTGTGGTGTCGGAGGAGACCGGCACGGTTTCAATCGCCTACAACGGGAAACTGCACCGTTACACCGAGAAAGATAATGTAAACAGGATAATGCTCCGCTGGCTGCGTGTCGCGATGCCGCGTTATAAAAAGTCGGACAGCGTTTCTCTCTATGATCAGGTGTCAAACTGGCTGGCTGAGCAGATTGATGTTTACTCAGAGGCAAGTCGAAAGGAGAAGGTGCATGCAGATAAAGGTGGCTAAGAGTATTCTATATATGCTGTTTGTCAACAACGGCTACTGGAAACTGCTTGCTCTGGTGATAGCGCTGCTGATCTATTTCAGCATCCGCTCGGATATCAGTCACATGCGGGTTCTTTCGGTGCCGGTTGAGGTGCGAACCGACGATGAAGCCGAGAATGTCGCCATCTGGTCGGTTGAGCCCCGTTCGGTCAAGGTACGCATCAGAGGTTCTTACATCAAAACCAGCGAGATCGCGCAGTCCGCTCTGAAATGCGTTATTCGTGCGCGTCACAAAAGTTCCGGTATTCTTGATCCGGTCAGGCTCAAGATTCGCGCAAAACACATTCAGGGTGCCCGGGATGTGCGGGTTGTCAATATCGAGCCGAATTATGTTGATGTTAAATTTGATGTGCCGGAAAGCATTTCACTGGCGGTGGCACCGCCGGCACTGGAGGGCATCGCACGCGGTACGGTTCGGCTTTCCTATGATTCCACCAATGCGGTGGTAACCGGTTCGCGTCGTTTGCTGCAGAGTCTGGATATAGAGAATGCCCAGGTGCAGGCCGAGCCGATCAACGTAAGCGGACGGCTGGAAAGTTTTACAACCCGTGTTCGGCTGGTTCCGCCCGGTGACTCATCAAATGTAAGTGTCGACCCGGCAGAGATTGTGGTTGACGTTTCAATTACCAGTCAGAGGTTGACCAGAAAAATCGAGCAGGTTCCCGTTGTCATAACCCTGCCGCCAGGGTTCAACAGCCGCTGGAAAGTTGAACCATCCGCAGTCACGATTGAAGTGACCGGACGTTCGGAGGTTGTCGGAGGGCTGGATTACGGCGATATTCTGGCATCGGTCAAGGGTAATATGCCATTTCTACCCGGTTTGACCAACGAAGTGACTGTGCTGGTGCACTCTCGGCAGGAGTTGGCGATTGATGAGGCCAAGGCCGATCCCGCCAAAGTTAAGCTTGTTGCTTTAAATCTTCCTGAAAATGAAAAAAAAGCTGACGCACCGGCCGCGTCTTCCACGCAGTAATTTATTGTCATGGCTACAGATAAATCAAAGAGAAGCAAAAACAGAAAGAACAGCGTAACCGATTCCGAAAGAAATGACTGGGAACGGCGAATCCGTATGCAGGTTCGTGGCTACATTCTGCTGCCGCTCTCGATCTTTCCGCTACTGAGCATCATCACATATGACTGGCGGGATATCAGCTGGCTCAATTCACCGCCGTTGTCGCCGGTGTCCAACTGGATCGGACCGGTCGGTGCATGGTCGGTCTTTATCGGCTATTCATTCATCGGCATTGCGTTGTGGGCAGTGCCGTTCTTTGTGATTCTTCTGGGTGTGCTGATGGTGACTGGACGGATCGTTTATTTTCTGCGCAGGCTGTTGTGGGTTCTGCTTTTCATAATTGCTTTGGCCTGTATGTTGCAACTGGGCAGTGAGGGCATTCTCAAGGATTTATTGAAAGATCTGAATATCTATCCGAACGCCGGCGGCATGGTCGGTTATTGGTTGATGACCTGTGCTCTGACCCGCTGGATCAGTCCGGTCGGCAGCGGAATTCTGATGCTTTGTCTGATGTGCTTTGCGTTATTTATGACAATTGGTGTGCGCAATTTCGTGTTGCTGCTGATGTGGAGCGGCGAGAGGCTACTGCCGCGGGAAGAGGAGCAGGATGACGATGCCGGTGCCAAAGTTGAAAAAGTTTCCGCACGCGAGGCGGCCCGTGCGGCTCGCGCCGCCGCCAAAGTGGCGCGGCGTGAAGAACGCGAGGAACAGCGCAGATTGAAGCAGGCGGAGATTGAGGCCCGGCGCAAAGAGCGCGAAACGGAGTTGAAAGCCAAAGAACAGGCTAAGCTGCGTTTGAAAGAGGCTTCGCGTAAACAGCAGCAGGAGCTTGAAATTCAGCGTATCCGTGAGCAGGCCGACCGTGCCCGTCGGGCCGCGCTTGAAGCGCAGCATAAACTCCGCACCGCTGAGAAACCGGCCGGTGAACCGAGTGTCAAACCGCGGTTGCGTTCCGTCGCTCCGCAATCCGGAGCTGATAATGATGCAGCTCAACCTTCTTCACCCAACGCAAAAAATTCGCGCCGTGCCTCCTCGGAAAATCAGACGGACAATAGTAAAGCATCGGCCAAAGAGATCGATTATATGCTGCCACCCGTTGATCTGCTGGATCCGCTGCCTGTTGACAAGGCTGATCATGGCAGCGTCGAGGAGGTTGCCGGTGAACTGGTCACAGTGCTCAACCATTTCAAGATTCCCTCTGAGGTTGTCGGAATAAAACCGGGACCGGTGGTTACACAATATGAAATCCAGCCGGCGCCACATATCCGGATTGAGCGTATTGTAAATCTCACCAACAATCTCAAGATGAGTCTCGCTGCGGCCAGTCTGCGCGTGGAGGCTCCGATCCCCGGCAAAAAAGCGGTCGGTGTCGAAATTCCCAATAAAAAAGCGCGTTTGGTAACCTTTCGATCGGTAATTGAAAGCGATGAGTGGCAGCGGAACAAAATGAATATTCCGCTGGTGCTCGGCAAGCTGGTCTCCGGTGAGGATTTCGTTTACGACCTTACCAAGGCGCCGCATATGATGGTGGCTGGCTCAACCGGTTCCGGTAAGAGTGTCTGCTTGAATGCTTTTCTCTGCGGCATTCTGATGAGCCGCACACCGGAGCAGCTCCGACTTATCCTGATTGATCCCAAGCGGGTTGAGTTCGTCGCCTACAATGATCTGCCACATCTGCTGGTTCCCGTAATCAACGATCCCAACAAGGTGGTCTTCGGCCTGAAATGGGCCTTGAGCGAAATGGATAAACGTTATCGTCTGTTGCAGAAGGTCAGTGCCAGGAATATCGTTGACTATAACAACCGTCCGCAGGTTCGCGAGACCGATCTCTTTGACGGTGAAGTCGAGACGCAAAGCGATGACCCTGCCAAACTGCCCTACATTGTAATTGTGATCGATGAGGTGGCCGATATTATGAGTTCCGCCGGCAAAGAGGTGGAGCCGATTATCAACCGGTTGTGCGCACTCTCACGTGCGGTTGGTATTCATATGATTCTGGCTACGCAGCGTCCTTCGGTTGATGTGATCACCGGCACAATCAAAGCGAACATTCCCGGAAGGATAGCGTTCAAGGTTTCACAGTCTAATGACAGCCGGACTATCCTTGATTCACCCGGAGCGGAGAATCTGATCGGTTCGGGGGATATGCTCTTTCTGCAGAGCGGTGCCGATCTGCTGCGTGTTCAGGGGGCCTGGGTTACACCGATGGAGGTCGGGCGCATAGTCTCGTATGTCAAAGAGCGTCACGCACCGGTTTATGATGAAAAACTTTCAAATCGGCTCGATAAAATCAAAGAGTGTGATCCTGAGGATATAATGAAAGAGGACACCGTCGAAGAGAAGGCGGAGAACAACTCTGATTTGTTGCAGGAAAAACGGGAGAGTGAGCTGGAAGACCTTTACAATGACGCCATCGAGATGATCCGCGTGCATAAAAGGGTCTCCGGTGAACTGGTTCGCCGCAAACTCAAGGTCGGATATTCACGCGCCAATACCATACTTGATATGCTTGAGGAGCGCGGTGTTGTTTCACCGCTCTCTTCAACCAATACCCGTGATATACTGATTGACCTCGAACAGCCTGCTCCCGGTACGGAGCTGGGCAATCAGAGTAGCGAGGATGCTGACAGCGTTAGGGATGATGATCCGGATGATAATTTTTAGTGAGATGAAAGGTTGTTGATATGGCACTGGGACGTATTTTAAGAGAGGCGCGCGAGGCGCGGGGCTTATCCATCAGTGATGTTGCCGAACATACCAATATGATGGTTCAGGTGGTCGGAGAGCTTGAAAATGAGGATTTTCACCGCATTGCCGCACCCATTTACGGTCGTGGTTTTCTGAAACTCTATGCTGAACTTCTCGATCTGGATGTACAGCCGCTGATCGATGAGTTTATGGACATCTATACCGGCAAGATTGTCCCGACGGTTCTGCAGAAAGAGGTTGAAGCTCCTGAATCACCGAGAATTCCGCTTGCCCGAAGTCCTGAAGAACAATTCCTCCCCCGTGAACAACCCTGTGAATCTTCGCTGGCAGAGGTGCCTGCGGCAGTTGAAAAACATGATGAGCCTGCCGTAGCTCAACCTGCTGCCGCCGGTAGTTCCGAAGTGTCGCCGCCGCGCCGCGCACCGGTTGTACCGCAGCGGGCTGTGCGTAATTTAAACACTCAACCCAAACCGGCGGATGACGATAATATTCCGTCACCCAGCCTGGCGAGCGACAGTGAGGCGGAGGAGTTGTTTAATGCTTTGTCTGCCGAGTCCGAACCGCAAAAATCCGAAAAAATTCCTCCCATGGAGAATGAGCAGAGTGCTCCCGTCGCGCTGGATGGGTCGGCAGCAATTCTCCCTGCCCCCGGTGAAGAGTTGTTCAATGAAGATGAACCCAATCTCTTCAACACCTCACCGCTGCAGGAACGTATCGCCGAAGCGCGTCGTCTGATGCAGGAGAAAGCCGACGCAGAGCAGGAGGAAATAAAAGAGAAGAAGAACGCCTCTTTGCATCTCAGTCCCAATCAGCGTCTGCCCGTTTTTCAGATAGGCGGGCGTATGGAGAAGGTTTATGAGGCGGAGAGACGCAAGGCTCCGTCGCTGAAACGCGATTCAATCCTGTTTCGGCTGAAAGATTTGTTTCGTCCGATCGGCAGAATGGCTCATAAAACCACTTTGCTAATGCCTTTTGATTTTGATGTTTCGCGTCGCGGGATGCTTGTTTACGGTCTTCTGAGTCTGCTTGTGCTGGCTTTACTCTATGGCGGAATCAGAGCTGTTTATCGACTGACCCGTGCGGAACCCGGAAGTGCGGAAGAGCAACGTCAGGTTGTAACGGAGAGAGTTATGCCTGAGAAAAGTGCCGAGAGTGTGGTCTCCGTACCAGCTAAAAATGATCAACAGCGTCCCGTGCCGCCGCCGGATATGTATATTGATTGACCATTGCTTGACATGTTCCGTAATTGAGAGCCTTCACCGAAGGTCAATGTAAACATGCCGGTCCTAAACGAACTTGCTGTCCTCCGGCGCAGAGCCGGTTGAAAAACCGTGCCTGCATTACTGTTCCGTACAGCGGAGCTGCCTGATCCGGGCACACTTCCGGATCGAACCTGGGTTATAACACAGAGAAGGAGACAGAATATGCTGAAATCACTGATCACCGCAGCGATCTGCACCGGTTTTGCCACCATTGCCGCGGAAACTCCGAACATACTTTTTATCATCGCTGATGACTGGTCTTTCGGCCATGCGGGTGTCTATGGCTGCGATTGGGTTGAAACACCCTCTTTCGATAGCATTGCCCGGGATGGAATTCTCTTTTCCAATGCCTATACCCCTTGTGCCAAATGTGCTCCATCCAGAGCGTGTATTGTCACCGGACGGAATCCCTGGCAACTGGAGGAGGCCGCCAATCACTGGTGCTATTTCCCCGTCAAATTCAAGACATTTGTCGAGGCGCTCGGTTCAAACGGCTATTTCACCGGGATGACTGCCAAGGGCTGGGCACCCGGTATCGCCCGTAATGCCGACGGCAGCAACCGCCTGATGACCGGTCGTCCGTTTAACCGGCGTAAATGCACTCCGCCCGCTAAGGGCATCAGCAGTAACGACTACGCGGCCAATTTTGCCGATTTTCTGGATGCGGCACCTGCAAACCGTCCATGGTGCTTCTGGCTGGGTTCCACTGAACCGCATCGCGGTTACGAGTTTATGAGCGGTGCATCAAAAGGGGGGAAAAGTGTTGATGATATAGACCGCGTCCCCTCGTACTGGCCGGATAACCCGACGGTTCGGCATGATATGCTGGATTATGCCTTTGAAGTCGAGCATTTCGATCGGCATATCGGACGTTCAATCGCGGAACTGGAAAAACGAGGAGTGCTTGACAATACCCTGGTGGTCGTTACCTCGGATAACGGCATGCCCTTTCCGCGTGTCAAGGGCCAGACCTACTACCACTCAAATCGTCTGCCGCTGGCGATGATGTGGAGGGAAGGCATCAAAAATCCCGGCAGAATAATCGAGGATTATGTCAGTTTCATTGATTTTGCCGCCACCTTTTTAGATGTGGCGGGCATCACCTTGGAGCAGAGTGGCATGCAGCCGATCACCGGAAGAAGTATGACCGATATTATGTACTCAGCCGTAAGCGGACATGTTAATCCGGCGCGCGACCACCTGCTGGTCGGACGTGAACGCAACGATTACGGGCGTCCCGGTGATGTCGGCTATCCCATGCGCGGCATTATCAAAGACAACATGCTATATCTTCAGAATTTCAAGCCGGATCGTTATCCTTCCTGCAATCCTGAAACCGGTTATCTTGATGTTGACGGCAGTCCGACCAAAACTGAGGTGCTGAAAAGCAGAACTTCAGAGGCTGATAAGCGCTATTGGCAGGTCACTTTCGGCAAACGCGGTGCCGAGGAGCTCTATGATCTGAAACGGGATCAGGATTGCATGAACAACCTGGTGGGTTCCGAAAAACACAGTGCGCTTGCCGCATCCCTGAAATCAGAACTGCTTGAACATCTGCGCCGGCAGAAGGATCCGAGGGTACTCGGTAACGGCGATATTTTCGACTCGTATCCCAATGCCGACACTAAAAATGTGAACTTCTACGAACGCTACATGAGTGGCGAAAAGATGAAGGCCGGCTGGGTCAATGAATCCGATTTTGAGGTGATTGAGTGAGGCCGCGCGTGCCTGTCTGATATGCGCACACTACTGATATCATCGCCAGCCGGAAATATTGAGGCTGAGCTTGCCGTAGTTGACAGTTGGTACGGTACCACTTTTTATCCGGCTCTCTGTGTACTCCGGATACTCTCACATGGTGCGGTGCTAGCTGTTTCGGACGCGCTGAGGCAAAGTGACGGTGCTATCTGCCATTCACTTGAACTTTGTGACGTAACAGAACCGCAGCTTGTTCCGATGCGGCTGGGTGATGCCGTGCAACGCGATTTGAGACTGCGGCGGCGCGGGTGCAAATCTGATTCAGAAACCCTCGATTTATGTCTGCGCGTATCGGATATCAGTGTTTATTTCACTCTCAGCGGAAGAGGCTTTGAACAGGGGATCGGGCAGAATTTTATGAGCTTTGCGCAACCCTGCCGATTGCTTTCAAAGTCCGGCGAAACACCCTCAGTGGCCTTTGTCGGAACTGGAATGACAGCGGCTTGCTGGTACAGTGAGCGGGCTCTACATTTCGTTCTTTTCCGCCGACCCGGGGAGCTGCCGGAAAACCGTTTCAAGGTTCCCGGTTGTGCGGTGCCGCTTGAGATTGCCGATGCAGCGCATGCTGCCTGCATTTTATACACAAAACTGCCTTTTATGCCTGATTTATCGGTGGAACCACAGTATGGCAGTGCCGTGCGTTCATCCTTTAAATCGGCTTTTTCAATGATTCTGGAGCATTTTGGAGACGCTGATGAAGAGGATGATTTTGTGGTGCTTCGGGGCAACCCCGGAGAATTTGCGGTTGTTGCCAGACGTTGTGGCGAGAGCTGGACGGTGGCTGGCATCGCTGGCCACGCGCTGACTTTGACGGTTCGGTTTGAAGAGTTGTGGTGGCGTCTGCCGACCAACTTGCGCGCCCTGCGCTGGAGTGCATCTCTGCGGCGGGATCCGGTTCTGAATGAGTCTGCGGAGCTGGTGGACGAAACTTTCAACAGATTGGCTCCGGATGTGCGTATCGCCCTTGAAATAAAAACGAATGGCGGTTTTATGATCAAATTTAAGCCGGATAACGATCATTGCCAAACAGGAGGAGGTTGTTGATTTTGAGCTGTAATTCGGGAAAAGAGAGTGAAAAACCATCTGTTGCAGGGCGGAGTTTCGAAGTGTGTGTGCCCGACTCGGGGGTCGACAGCCGTCTGGATCTGTGGCTGGCGCGTGTATGTCCGGGGATATCACGTGCGCGGATTCAACAGCTGATCAAAGCCGGTCGGGTTACACAGTCTGGTCAGCCGGTTAAAGCGGATTCAAATCCGGCGGCTGGTTCCTGCTACCGGATTACCATTCCGCCTCCTCTGCCGGCGGTTCCCGAGCCGGAAGCGATCGCACTCGATGTGCTGTATGAAGACCATGACTGCATTGTGCTGAACAAACCGTCCGGGCTTGTGGTTCATCCGGCTCCCGGTCACTCATCCGGTACGCTGGTGAATGCCTTGCTGTATCACTGTCGCGATCTGCAGGGTGTCGGCGGAGTCGAGCGTCCCGGTATTGTGCACCGTCTGGATAAGGATACTTCAGGCGTGATGGCGGTGGCGAAAAATGATGCTGCTATGGCGGGGTTTGTCCGCCTCTTCCAAAGCGGCGGAATCAAAAAGGAGTATCTCGCGCTTGTGCATGGCGCACCTGAGGATGCAGATGGTATGATCAGCGGTTTGATCGGACGCGATCCACGCAACCGCAAGAAGATGGCGGTGGTTAAGGTCAACGGTAAATACGCATTGACCCGCTATCGCATCGAGCGCAGAATAGATGCGATTACATTGGTGCACTGCCGCATTGAAACCGGACGTACCCACCAGATTCGTGTGCATCTCAAATCGCTGGGCACACCGGTAATCGGAGATGCTCTTTACGGACGAACGGCACTGGATAAAAAGTTGAGTGTCCCGCCGCAGCGTCAGATGCTGCATGCGTATCGTCTTTCGTTCCGGCATCCCGTCAGCGACGCCGAACTAGCCCTAAAAGCCCCTCTGCCCGCTGATTTCAGGCTTTATCTGCCGTAAGTAATCCTGCTTCAGTAACCAATGTTTTTCTTCAACTCGTCGAGTGTTTTAGCGGTTCCGATTTCGGAGTAGTGGTCGGCTTTTTCAGTGGTCAGGGCGGGTAGTGCGCCGACCGCTGCAAAGAAATCATTGCGTTCTTTCGCGCTGGCAAACAATTCGACGGCTTTATCTCCGCAGTAAGGCAGATCGGCGAACTCTGCGAGAACCGTCTGGCCCACCATTATATTGGCTCCGCGGGTAAACTCCTGCCGGTATCTGTTCAGAACTGTTCCGCTGATATCATCCACAAAGGGCAACCCGCCCTTGTTCATCTCGGTTCCGATGTTGATCGGCATATCACGTTTGACTGCGCCCGCGACGATCTCATCGAGCTTTTTCTGTTTTAAAGCGGCGACATCCGGATTCTTGTAGTTCCAGTTGCGATCCGGAATAATATTGAGGGCCGCGCAACCCATGCCGCACATCAGATCAAGCAGTGCTTCGGCATCGGCTTCACCTCCGCTTGTACCGTCCAGCCAGGCGATTGTGGGTATTGCCCCGCACTCCCGCACCCAGCAGACAAAATCAGATGCCGGAGGGAAGGTTGCGCTGGTGGGCTGGATATATCCGATGCCGCCGCGCTTGGCCAGCGCGTTGCGTATCAGATCCTCCAGCTTGGGAATATCTCTGCGCAGCACAATGAATTCAGCACTGGTGCATTTCAAGAGCGGGGCCCAGAACTCCGCCAGTTGCGCTTCGGCTGTGAAGTTGCGTTCCGCACACTTACGGTAGGCCCGCACAATGTGGCGCTCTGTTGCGACGCCCCGGGGGGTCAGCGGTGTCACATCGCGTTCATAGTCGATCGCAATCGCTGGTAGCCGTTCGTTGATTCGTTCGATCAATGCCAGATTACGCCGCTGGGCACCGGCGCGCAACGCTGCGAGGGTCTGTCCGGCTGGGCTTCCGGTTTCAGGCAACGCGGTGAAACCACACCCCATGATGTAGGTGACCCCCGGCTCACCGGGTGAGCTGATGTCGACATCACTAAGTTCAGGAACATAGGCACGGGTTTCCAGATGCACAGCGGTGCGCAGGCCTATAATGCGGCCGGCCTCAAGGAACTCACGCATGCCGTCGAGAACGTCGAAATCGCAGAGAGCTGCGGAGTGCAGTGCCGCCGCCGCGAATTTATAGACGATATGCGACGGTGACCATCCCTCGCTGTTGTAGGAGAAGAAAGAGTGACAGTGCATATTGAAAAGCGGAGTGCTCTTTTTGCGCGGCAGGTCTGCCGCCATTTCAAGCAGAGCTGCTCTGCGTTCCTGAGGATCAAAACTATCTATATTCAAACTCTCGTTCATGGTTGGGTTCTCCGGTCGGTGTTAAGCAGTTCATAAATTACAGGATGTTTCTTTGCCACTTCCTGCGGCGTCAATCCATCCAGCTCATGCGGGAAGACAATCCACTTATCGGTTTGTCTTACAAAAAAGTCCGGCTTCAAATTGGTCTGGTTCTGATCTGGTTTCCAGTATACAGTTGCGAAACGTATATCCAGATGATAGGGTTCCAGACGGCTCAGCACCGCTCGTGCGGTGTTGCCGGTGTCAAAAATGTCATCCACGATCAGCATGCGGCAACCCGACCGGATGGAATGAAATATTTCATCGGCATTTTCAAAAACAACCTCTTTGGCACGTTCTTTTATGCCGGTGTAGGATTGGCATTTGAGAATCCGGTGACGCGGACGCAATCCGTGATAATGTAGGAATTCGTGTACGACAACACCGACCGGTGCACCGCCGCGCCAAAGGGCGATCATATCATCGGGCTGCCAGCCGCTACGCAGAATCATGCTGGCCAGTCGGAAGCTGTCCAGCTGATAATCCTCGGCGGAGAGATATCTCTTCTCAAAACTCATGTTTAAACTTTTGTCAGGGGCGTATCATCAATCCCAGATAAGCGTCAATGATCTGAGTGCCCCAGAACATCCAGATCATTGCTCCGGCGCAGAGATACGGGCCGAAAGGTATGCGGCTCTGCATTTTCACCCCGCCGAAGATAATCAGCAACACCCCGGCCACGCTGCCGAGCAGAGACGATGCGAACACCGTGAAAAGCACCGCCTGCCAGCCGAAGAAGGCACCGATTGCCCCCATCAGTTTTACATCACCGAAGCCCATGGCCTCTTTTTTAAAAATACGTGTGCCGAGCTCCGCTATCAGAAAGAGCAGCCCGAAACCGCATAGCAAACCGATTGAGCTGTGCAGCAATCCCTGCCACCAGACACTCTGGCCGTGCATTTGTGGCACCAGAGTGCTGAGCAACGGTCCGGCGATCATGCCGCCGACAGTCACCGAATCAGGAATGATGAAGTGTTCAAAATCAACAAAAGTTCCCAGAATGAATCCTCCTGTCACCAACCAGTAAACCGGAACAATCGCGACGTGTGGCATTGGTTGCATGTGCAGTTGCGCAGGTGCGGCCCATTTCATGAAAACCGCCAGAAAAAGCATGGCCGTCAACAGTTCCACCAGGGTGTAACGGAAAGAGATTGGCTTATGACATCCGGCGCATCTGCCGCGCAGTGCCAGCCAGCTTGCCACAGGTATGTTCTGATACCAGGGGATCATCATTCCGCAGCAGGGACAGTGCGAACGTGGTCTGACCACCGATTCATCTCGGGGAATCCGATAGATGCAGACATTCAGAAAGCTGCCGACGCATGCGCCGAAAAAGGTGGCGAAGAGCGCCAGAACCATTCTGAAAAAGTGTAGTTCCGCTTCAGTTGTCATAGCAATCCAGTATAGAGAGAGTTGTCCGTGCCACCAGGGGTGCGAGAGCGTGCTAGCGGTGCTGAGCACCGCGTTTGGCGTCAGCAAAGAGTTCACTGTTTTTAGCGTTCCATTTTGCAGCCATATCTTTTACCCGCTCGGGATATTTCCCCGCCAGGTTTTCGCATTCACTGCGGTCTTCCGCCAGATTGTAGAGTTCCCACTCGTTATTGCCGTGTGTTTTAGCGGAAACCAGCTTCCAGTCACCCATGCGGATGGCACGGTTGCCCTCGTGTGAAAAATAGATGGGTTCACGTTCATCCATCTGCTTCGCCTTAGCGAATGAAGGCACAATGCTGCGCCCGGGCAGAGGCGGAGCTTCGCCGATCGTTTGGGCTTTGACTCCGGCGATATCAAGCAGTGTCGGCACAATGTCGACCACATGAAAAAGATCATCACGCAGCGCATTTTTCTCTCTGATACCGTTGGGCCAATGCACGATCAGCGGTGTGCAGCAGCCACCCTCATGCACCCAGGTCTTATGCTTTTTGAAAGGGGTGTTGCTGGCATTCGACCATCCCGGTCCCAGACAGAGATAGGACTCCGCCGAACCGGGTGTCGCATCCGGGTTGTGTCCGTCGCCGCGTACCATGATTTCAGCGCTGCACCCGTTGTCCGAAAGGAAAATGATGATGGTGTCGTCAAAAGCGTTCATTGATTTGATCTGTTTGATGACCCTGCCGATCTGTTCGTCCATCTGTGCGACCATGGCGGCATGCAGTTCCATTTTGGTTGCCTGAAAACACTTTTGATCTTCGGTCAGCGTATTCCAGAGCACCGGACGGTTAACCTCGTTCGGACCGAGAACTTTAAATGCGTCGGGGAAGTGATAGGGGGGGCCTACTTCGGGTTCCACCGCTGACAGTCTGCAGTTGAATAGTTTCAGATCTCTGATGCGCTTGATCCGCTCAGCGCGTATCTGATTCCATCCGGCATCGTAACGTCCTCTGTAGGGCGCTATGCTGGCCTGTGGAACCTGCAGCGGAAAATGCGGAACTGTGAAGGCCAGATATGAGAAGAAGGGCTTGCCGGCATGATTTTTACTGTGCTCCTGCAGACATCTGATCGCGTGGTCGGCGAAGGCGGTGGAAACATAGTACTCTTCGTCTTTGTTGATCGGAGGTAATGGCTGATCATTGGCCTCGTGGTTTCCGGGGTAGAAATTATGATCGTGATCGTGGAGCACGTAGGTTTCGTCAAAACCCCCGCCCGCCTGCGGTAGAACACCGGTCACATGCCACTTGCCCGAGATGTAACACCGGTATTCGTTTGCCTTCAAGCGTTGCGGCAGGCAGACGCCCCAATCCGGTATGCCGGGTTTCTTGCGCGGGTCGATGTTGATCTGCTGCGGATAGTAGCCGGTCATCAGAGCGGAGCGGGTCGGCCAGCAGCGGGCTGTGTTGTAGGCCTGAGTGTAGCGCAGCCCGTTGTAGGCCAGGTTGTCGAGGTGCGGTGTTTGGATTTCACCGCCGTAACATCCCAGATCGGAGTAGCCCAGATCATCCGCCATGATCAGGAGCATATTGGTTTTCCCGACTGCGGCAGAGCTGCCGGTCAGAACTATGCCGGTCAGAATTGCGATAATCCGGTGTGTTTTTTTCATTTCTTTATTCCTTTCACGAAAAAATTCATTTTTTCAACCGCCTTTTTCAGCTGATCCATTCCGGTAGCGTATGAACAGCGCAGAAAGCCCTCGCCGCAGGCACCGAAGGCGCTGCCGGGCACACAGGCCACATTCTGCTCTTCAAGCAGCCGCATCGCGAATTCATGCGAGCTGAGTCCGCTTGAAGTGATGCAGGGAAAAACATAGAAGGCTCCGCGGGGCATAAAGCAGTCCAATCCTATCTCATTGAGCGAAGCGACAATGTAGTTGCGTCGCAGTTTATACGACTCACGCATTTTCACCACCTCGGAGGCACCGTTGCGTAGAGCTTCAAGGCCAGCCACCTGACTGATGGATGAAGCGCACATCATGCAGAACTGATGGATCTTCATCATGGCGTCGGTCAGCGGGACGGGGGCGCAGACATAACCCAGCCGGAAGCCGGTCATGGACCAGGCTTTCGAAAATCCGTTGAGCAGAACAAGCCGCTCTCTGATGCGCGGGATGGATGCGAAAGATATTCGTTCGTCATTGTAAGTCAGTTCAATGTAAACTTCGTCCACAATCAGAATGATATCATGACGTATCGCGAAATCAGCTAAAGCCTCCACATCCTCCGCGCGTAACACCGCGCCGGTCGGATTGTTGGGGAAATTAAGTAGCAGCGCACGGGTTTTCGATGTGACTTTCTTCTCCAGTTCCTCTACTGTCAGGCGGAATTCATCCTTGCGGAAGGTCTCGACCGCAACCGGAACACCGTGCGTCATGCTGATCAGCGGTGCATAGGCGACAAATGCCGGCTCATGATAGAGCACCTCATCGCCCGGGCGTACAATCGCCCGCAGTGCCACATCCAGCGCTTCACTCACGCCGACGGTCAGCATAATTTCGTTTTCAGGGTTGTAATCGCCGCCATAGGATTTTTTGACATAAGCGGCTATTTCACGGCGCAACTCCAGCATTCCCAGATTAGAGGTGTAGCGGGTGTGACCATCTTCAATCGATTCCACCGTTTTGGCTCTGATATGCCAAGGTGTTTTGAAGTCCGGTTCACCGATACCCAGCGAGATGACATCTTTGCGTCCCGCAACGATGTCGAAAAAATCACGGATGCCTGATTTTGGCAGTCCCGCTACATGTGGAGCCACAAAACTATGGGCTGACCTGGAGTCGTTCGTCATCGTTGTCACTTTCCATGAGGACACCCTGGTCCTTGTAGGTTTTCAGCATAAAATGAGTTGCGGTTGAAAGCACCCCGTCGATGGTTGCAAGTCGTCGGCTGACAAATCCGGCAACAGCCTGCAGTGAGCTGCCGCTTACAAAGAGCAGCAGGTCGTATCCCCCTGACATGAGGAAGAGGGATTCCACCTCTTCAAACTGGGTGATACGCGAGGCGATGCTGTCGAAACCGCAATCTTTACGTGGTTGAATGCGTAGCTCAATCGCGGCCCTGACATTGTCGGTTTCGAGTTTATCTTCATTGATAATTGCTTTGAAGGCGCGGATCACCCCTTCGTCCTGATAGTTCTTTATGCGATTTTCGACATCAGAGACCGTGGTTCCCAGCTCTTTGGCCAGAGTGTCCGATGATTCGCGGGCGTTTTTCTGTAGTAGATCGAGTAGCGTGTCCATACTCCGGTACCTTTCATTTAATGACTTTTCATTTTACCTAAGCAGGCGGCAGGAAGCAACTCTGCATTTTTTCCATGTTGGGCGATGAGCAAAAGTGGAATGTGCAATGATGTGCTACTATCTTTATGTACGTTTTTTCAATAACAGTTCTCATAACCTCTTTTAAATCATGATGTGGCGACCAACAAAATTAAGGAAAAATCATGCCATTTGAGGAGATTACCCAGCCGCAAAAG
>JAGYOL010000020.1 GCA_018399555.1 Kiritimatiellia bacterium
AAAAAGATACCATGGAATGACCTCATGCCGTTCGTTGGGAGTATTCAAAGGACAAAAACGAGTCGGCGGGCGATGACTGCGGTTGGGTCGATCAGGTGGTTTGGACACCCGACACGCCGCCCTCGACCGGCTTTGCGCTGTGGGCACAAGGATGCGGGCTCACCGGCGACGCCGCAGCGCTTTTTGGGGCGGATCGCAATGGCGACGGGGTGCCCAATGGCCTCGAATACGCTTTCGGCGAGAACTTGTCGTCCGGCGAGCCGTTGCTCGGTATTCGCATCATCAACGGCCGGCCGGTGATTGATGTCGCCGGGCAGGATCCGGCGACTCTGGAGCATGTCGCTTTGCGGGTGGTCGGAACAACCGATCTGGCCTCCGGCGTCTGGTCGCTGCCGATCAGCCGTGCGGCCAATTCGGTCGGCAAACCGGTGAACCGCGACTGGTATGAGCTGTCCGGTGTGTCACCGAAACACGCCTATTTCAAAATTGTGGCCGGACTGCGTTCGGCGGATGCGCCGGGATCGTTCGCCTACTGGCTGGCTGAAAGAGACCTGTCAGGTGATCCAGCCGAACTGTTCGGGCAACTGAACCCTGAAAGTGGTGTGCCTAACGGCTTCGAATACGTCTTCGGCGCGAATCTGGCATCTGGCGAGCCGCTGTTGAACATCCGCTTAATGAACGGACGCCCGGTGGTCGAGACCCCCATGCAGGATGCGGCCACATTGCCTTACGTAGATTTGCGTGTGCTCGGCAGCGACAACCTGATAGACTGGACACTGCCGGTGGTTCCGTCCTCCGACACCACCGGCAAGCCATCCGACCGCGCCTGGCACGAGCCGGAAGAGGCGTTGCCGGAGCGGGCCTTCTTTAAACTGGAGGCTGAATTGAAATAGTCAAGTTCCGGCTTTTGCGCGTGATACCAACATCATCACGGCCGACAGCAGAACTGCAAGAGCAAAGGCCGTGAAAGTGCTGCTTTGCAGACGCCCGAAAGAACCGACTGCGGCATAGAGAGTTGAGACAAGCAGGTTGCCCAGAATAGTGGCTTTCATAACCCCGCCCGGCGGCATTCGTGCGAGGCCGGCGAAAATCACCGAAGCCTCGGCCATCACCGGTACCGGACGCATTGCCAGCAGCATCCAGAGACCATGCCGCCGATGAAATGATTTCAGTGCTGCGTTTTCACCTTCACCGAGAATTCTGACGGCCAGCGGAGCAGCGAAACGTCCGATCAGGTAACCGGCTGCCGTACTGATGCTCATGCCGACGAATGAGGTCAGCGTTCCGTATGCAAAGCCGAGAATCAGTCCGCAGGCGGTGCTGGCGATAGATGAGGGGATTGGCATGATTATGTCGGAGGCCAGCAACGCGGCGAGAATCAGGCCCGTCCGCACGGGGTGGGTGTCGCCCTCTTTGATAAGATGCATGGTCCATCGGTCTATCTCGCCACCCCAGATAATGAACGGAATGATAACGCAGAACGTCACCATCGAAAAAAGCAGTATGGTTCTGAGCGGAATCTTCATGAAATATTTCTTCCTTATCCTGTACTTGTCACTCATCTGAACACTCTGTATCATAACACATCGAGGCTGTTTTCAGCCCCATCAATTTTTCAGCCGCCCAAATTTTCGTTTTTCGGGGGTTGAGATTCAGTGATTGATAGAGAGTGAGGATAGAAATGCAGGAAGATGAACTTTCGGTACAGGAAATTGTGGACTGCGCCAGTGCCTATTACAGCTCTGCCGTTCTTTTCACGGCGCTGGAGATGGACGTTTTTTCTGTGATTGAAGATTCCGGTGACAGAGGAGCCGATTTGAAGCTGGTGGCCGGACGTTGTGCGGCCAATGTGCGCGGTATGCGACTGCTGCTCGACGCCTGTGTCGCCACAGGTCTGTTGCGCAAAGATGGACAGAGCTATCACAACACACCCGCCGGCAAGGCTGTGCTTGTGCAGGGAAAACCTGGCTATCTGGGTAAAGCAATCGGATACAATCACGACGTTTATCCGGCCTGGGGTGAGCTGGAGAAAATGGTGCGCAGCGGGGGGCCGGTTGAACAGCCCGAGATTCATCTGGGTGCTGATAAAGAGCGTACCAGACGTTTCGCACTCTCCATGCATGGTCGTGCTTTGGGAATCGGGCGCACGGTGGTACCGGTGCTGGAATTGAGTGATGCAAAAAAGGTGCTCGACCTTGCGGGTGGTCCGGGCACTTACGCTGTTATGATGGCCGAGAGCAATCCGGAGCTGCGGTGTGTGACGGTTGATCTGCCGGAGATATCCGGGGTGGCTGCTGCCCTGGTTGCCCGGTCTTCTGTGGCGGAGCGGGTCGAATGCCGGGCCGGCAATTATCACAGTGACCATTATGAAGAGTCCGCTTATGATGTGGTGACTATCTTCGGTGCGCTGCATCAGGAAGAGCCATCTATGATCGTCACTATTTTGAAGAGAGCGCAGGCCGCCTTGAAAGCGGGTGGGCGCATCTATATTCTGGATATGATGACCGACAGCACACACACCCGGCCCCGCTTTTCCGCGCTATTTGCGGTCAATATGGCACTGACCACCGAACATGGCTGGGTTTTCTCCGATCTTGAGCTGCATGGCTGGCTGCATGAAGCCGGTTTCAGTGACTGCACCACAACACAGATTCCTCCGCCTATGCCGCACTGGCTGGTCAGCGCGGTCAAGTGAAATACTCTGATTGCATTCCGGAGCGGCTTCATTTATAATTTCGTTCATGAATTTTGAAGTATTGCCATCTCTGCTGGCTGCTGATTACGGGCGGCTGGGCAGTGAAATCTTGAAAGTTGAAAGTTCTGGTGCCGATGCGGTACATCTGGATATCATGGATGCTCATTTTGTGCCTAATCTGAGCTTTGGCCCCGATGTTGTTGCACTTGCGAAACGGGAGGCTCCCGGATTGTTTCGCAGTGTGCATCTGATGTTGAGTCGTCCAGATCTGTATATCGCTCGTTTTATTGAAGCCGGTGCCGATTCGGTGCAGATTCATGTGGAGGCGGATTGTGATATCTGGCAGGCGCTCACGGCGATCAGAGCCTACGGAGTGCGCTCCGGACTGGTATTGCGTCCTCAGACAGCGGTTGCCGCGTTAAAACCCTATCTGCACCTGTGTGACGAAGTTCTTTTTATGACAGTTAATCCCGGTTACGGCGGACAATCTTTCATGTCGGAGGTGCTGCCCAAGATCAAAGAACTGCGCACTTTGACGGATGGGGCGGGACGCAGGGATTTTGACATTATGGTCGATGGCGGCATAAATTATGAAACCGGTGCCCAGTGTGCCGCACAGGGCGCCAACCTTTTTGTGGCCGGAAGCTTTCTCTTTAAACAGAGCGATATGGCCGGCGCAGTTGCCGAACTGAGGGAACGCTGCGCCGCCGCAAGCGGACTGTAGTTTAGTGCGCAAACGCTCCACCGGAGTGAACCGGATGAGAGTGTGACTCCAACTATTTTACTGAAATGGACAGATTTAGTTAATGCAGACAAAGCTGGAAAATATACGCAATTTTTGTATCATCGCCCATATCGATCATGGAAAAACGACACTTTCGGATAGGATTCTCGAACTGACCAGGGCCATTGATCTGCGGCAGTTGCGGGAGCAGACTCTGGATGCGATGGATTTGGAACGGGAGCGGGGTATAACCATTAAATCTCACCCTGTTTCAATGATGTACACCGCGCAGGACGGTGTCAGTTATCTGTTGAATCTGATCGACACTCCCGGACATGTCGATTTCACTTATGAGGTTTCACGCAGTATGGGTGCCTGCGAAGGTGCGGTGCTGGTTGTGGATGCGGCGCAGGGGGTTGAGGCGCAGACCGTTGCCAATACCTATCTGGCGATCGACAACAATCTTGAGATACTTCCGGTGCTCAACAAGGTTGATCTGCCGGGGGCCGATGCGGAGTCGGTGGCCCACCAGATTGAAGAGGTGCTCGGGATTGCAGTGGATGAGAAGCTGT
This sequence comes from Kiritimatiellia bacterium, assembly GCA_018399555.1. Taxonomy (GTDB): domain Bacteria; phylum Verrucomicrobiota; class Kiritimatiellia; order RFP12; family UBA1067; genus M55B167. The sequence goes on from JAGYOL010000020.1 coordinate 3,992, forward strand.
ATGTCAGTGCCAAAACCGGCGAAGGAGTGCCGGCAGTGCTGGAGGCAATTGTCAGACATGTTCCGCCACCCGTCGGCGGTAGTCCCGGCGCACCCCTGCGGGCCCTGGTTTTCGACTCGGTCTTCGATGTCTATCGCGGTGTAATCACCTATGTACGGGTTGTCGACGGCACACTGCAGGCGGGTGATACTATCAGTTTCATCAGCAGCGGACAAACAACCCTTTTGCGCGAGGTCGGTATTTTCAGTCCCGACCAGAAACCTGTCGAGGTATTGTATCCCGGCCAGGTCGGCTATCTGGTGGGTACTATCAAAGACCCTGCCGATATTAAAATCGGTGACACCGTTACCACCGCCAAAGATGGTGCCAAAGAGCTTCTGCCCGGGTTTAAAGAAGTGCATCCGATGGTTTTCAGCGGCATCTATCCGGTCAGCACCGATGAGTATGAAAAGGTACGGGCGGGCCTGGAAAAGCTGCATCTTAACGATTCAGCCTTCACCTTCCACCCCGAAAGTTCCATCGCACTCGGCTTCGGTTTTCGCTGCGGATTTCTGGGGTTGCTGCACATGGAGGTGGTACAGGAACGTCTGCGGCGTGAATTCGATCTCGATATTATCAGTACCCACCCGGCGGTTGTTTACAAGATTGAAAAAAATGACGGTGAGCTGATTGAGATCGACAATCCGGTTCTGCTGCCTGATATCACGCGAATCACAAAAATCGAAGAGCCGGTCATCAAAGCCACCATAATCTGTCCTGGAGAGTGTATCGGTGACATGATGCGGATTGTGATGGAACGGCGCGGTGAGGTTGTCGCTACCGAGAGTCTCGATGTCACGCGTGTGATTATCACCTGCGTTATGCCGCTCAACGAAATACTCGTCGATTTCCATGATATGCTCAAAAGTGTCAGCCGCGGTTATGCCTCTATGGATTATGAACCGCACGGCTATCAGCAGAGCGATATTGTTAAAATGGATATTCTGCTTAACGGCGAGGTGGTGGATGCCTTTTCCTGTATGGTGCATCGCGACAAGGCGGTGGGTCACGGACGTAAAATCTGCAAGGCGCTCTCGGAAAGTATTCCGCCGCACATGTTCAAAATACCGGTGCAGGCCGCGATCGGACGCAATATCATTGCGCGTGAGGATATCAGACCATTCCGTAAGGATGTCACAGCAAAACTTTACGGCGGTGATGTAACGCGCAAGCAGAAACTGCTGAAAAAACAGAAAGAGGGCAAAAAACGGATGAAGGAGTTCGGACAGGTGAATGTTCCGCAGTCAGCCTTTATCGCGGTTCTCAAGGGTAAATCGAGTGATGATTGAGTGTGTAAATGCTATAATGGCCGAATTGTCAGTTAAAAAAAACAGAGTGCCAGTCGGAGATATATGAATTTTTTAGTCAAACGCAGAGAGCTTAAACAACTTAAAAGTGCCATCCACCACGCGGTTGTGCTTGAGGCCAGCCGCGGTGATTTGATGGAAGCGGAGGACTGCGCGCAATTGCGTGAGGCTGTGGCGGACGCTCGTCAGATTTATGCACGTCGTGATGTGGAGGAGATACGTGAAGTCTCGCGCAATCTCGAGAGTCTGATTGTTAAACTGAATCCGCCGCGCAATATGGAGTGGTTGCACGACAATTTCGATGTGCTGGTGGTTGCTATCTCTGTCGCTATGGCCTTTCGTGCCTACTTCTATCAGCCCTTTAAAATACCGACCGGTTCAATGCAACCCACGCTGTACGGTATCCACTCGGTTTCATGCGATCCATCCGAGATGACTCTGATGGATCGGTCTCCCTTTAAACTTCTGAAGTGGGCTCTGACCGGTTCAAGCTTCAAGGTGATTCGTGCTCAGGCCAGTGGTACGGTTGCCTTTTCCTCGGGTGCCGGTAGCCGCAAACCGGGTTACACACCGGTTATTGTGGCTGGCAGGCCACACTATGTACCCAACGACGCCCTTGAAACCAATGAGGATCGCATTCCGTATAAATTAAAGGGCGGTGTGGCGCATGCGCAGAGTGTCCGCAAGGGCGATGTTTTATGGTCAGGCCGCGTGATTGCCGGAGATTTTGTTTTTGTCAACCGCTGGCTGTGGAATTTCCGCCATCCGCGTCGAGGTGAGATCATGGTCTTTTCCACCCATAAAATCAGCGGTCTGCAGCCGGGCACACACTATATCAAGCGTATGACCGGACTGCCCAACGAGACATTGCAGATTATTCCTCCCAATCTGGTGATCAACGGTGAGATTGTGAAAAGGCCGAAGAGTATCGCCCGCATAGCGCGTAAAGAAAAACTCGGCGACTGGGCACCAGCTTACGCCGGGTTCAATCCCAACAATGATCCGCTACGTTTCAATCAGGAGGGAAGTGTGCCGAGCAGACTCGCCAGCGTCAGACTCGGTCCGGATGAGTATTACGCCATGGGGGATAACTCGCTGAACAGCTTTGACAGCCGTTACTGGGGTCCGGTACCGGAGAGGAATCTTCTCGGACCGGCCGCCATCGTTTACTGGCCGTTCACATCGCCCAGACTGGGCAGAATACGCTGAACCTGAGGAGGGAATTGTTGAAAGGAGACTATTATGGCACGACCGCTGAGTAAATTGGCCCCCGCATGGTGGGATTACACGACGTTGGATCAATCGATTCTGGAGGATGCCGCCCGGCTGAAGGCGAAAGACCTGCTACAGCTTTGCCGGCCCGGGTTCACCGTCAAGATATTCGACACGGTCGAGGAGTTTTACGCGGCGGAGGCCTTGGAATATATCTCCGCGTGGAAGCAGGCGACGCCGGACAATCCGGCCGGTATTTGCGGGCCTGTTGGTCCGACCGAGCAGCTTCCGCTGGTGGCACGGATGGTCAATGCCATGGGACTGAAGCTGACACATGCCCACTTCTGGGGCATGGATGAATGGGTTATCAACGGTAAGTCGGTGGGGGAAGAACACCCTCTGTCGTTTGCGCGCTGTGACAAGGCCATGTGTTTTAACCGTATTGACAAGGCCTTGCGCATGCCAAAGGAAAACATGCATTTCCCGGCCAGCGGGTCGGATGCCTATTCCCGCAGTTACGACTCCATCCGGTGCGTCCTCATGCAGGGTGGGCAGGGAGAGATCAAGCACTGGGCCTTCAATGATCCCTTGCCGCGGGAGGGTAAATACAAGAACCAGCCGCCCAGTCCCGCCGAATACCGTAAACTCAAGACGCGCTCGGTCAAGCTGCATCCGGTGACCATTACCCAGAATGCCCGCACCTCGGGCGGCGGGAATGTATCGCTTGTACCCATGGAGGCGATGACCGTCGGACCCCAAGAAACCTGGAAGGCGGAGAAGGTGTCGATCTGGCATCCCGGCCACCATGATAATCCCTTCGGGATCAGGCTCACAGCGCTGATGATTTCCAAGCAGATCCCGGATGCGGCGGTGCCGATGTCCCTGCTCGCCGACCATCCGGATGTCCAATTCAACTATCTTCGCAGTGGAATCGGTTCCGTGGCGGTGGAGATGCATTGAGCAACGGACACGCAGTTGGGTTTGTGGGTGAACCTTCTTCGGGTGTATTACATTTAACAAAATTGCATAAGAGGCATGTCGGTTGGATAAGAGCGCACGTCAGCTCAAAGTCCAATACCTGAACGGAAAACCGTCATGTAAATGCAACGGGTATAAGCATGAATGTCGAGCAGCTCACGCGGATGAGAACGGACGGGCCGACGCAGACCGCCTGGCACAGTGAAGGTGACCAGGTGATACGTCACCCTCGGCAGCAGAAGGGCACACTGCTTCCGCAGCCACTCCGATGCGGCTGTAGTGCCGCATGAAGGACAGTGTCTGTTGCAGCAACCCCGGTATGTGAAATGACGGTGCCCGCAGCTCGTACAGCTCCAGAGTGGCGATTGGAACATGACGGTCTGCGCTCGTTCCCTCCCCTCTAGGTGCCCCTATGCGACATACAGGACAGGGATCACACACGGACCGACTCACCCTGATTGGCGCGGCGTGTGTGCAGCAGACCTGATGACGCGCTATCCGGCTTGGTTTTCTTTATCAAAAAATTATGCGCCATTGCGGGGTTGACATTTTCACCCTGCCCCTCACATAATAGGTGCCGTCGGTGAAATGTGAAATAATTTCAATATTCCTATGGGATGCCAGTGTATCCATAAAGAACGGCAAAGCGGGTTTTATAAAATTCAGGTCGCAGGAGAAAAGGTTTGGCTTCGGTTTGGTTTTCGTCGCACGGAGTCACGCAGTTTACCGTTTTGGAGCGCCAACCGGACATAGGCGCAATAAAGCCCGTATTCATTGAGTGAAATCATGGACATGGGCTTAAGGATTGGTCGGGGCGGAGGGATTTGAACCCCCGACATCCAGCTCCCAAAGCTGGCGCACTACCAGGCTGTGCAACGCCCCGTTGAAAAGGCTGGTAGAATAGAATATCTTGGTGTGAAATGCAACAGGATTTTCTTGCAAGCGTCGATAGGGGGTACTTCCGAGGTTTTAGTTATGAAGAATCAGAATAAATTAAACTGTCTGGCATTCTGTGTTTTCTTAGGCTTGCTGGGCGGCTTTACCGCCCTGTTTGCCGTTTTGACCAACGGCTGCTCGCGTTCGGAGCAGCGCGACCCGCAGCCCGGATATGCCGGTTCGGAGTCTTGTCGCGAGTGCCACGCGATATTCTATGAAAAGTGGGACACCTCCTTTCACGGACAGGCTATGCAACCGGTGACACGGGAATTTATGGATAAAAAGGTTACACCGCTTGAAAAACCTTTCAGAATAAAAGACAGAGTTTATACCGTTGATCTGCAAAAGATGATCATGTATGAAAAATCCGATTCCGGAAAGGTCACCGAACTCAAATTCGCACATGCCATGGGCGGTAAAAATCTCTATTACTTTCTGACGCCTTTGGAACGGGGCAAATTGCAGGTGATGCCGCTCGCCTATGAGACTAATGACGATTACTGGTACGATACGACCACAAGTATGATGCGGCATTTTCTGATAGACGGTGACGAGCCGCTCTCGTGGCGTGATCCGATGCTGACTTTCAACACCTCCTGTTACGACTGTCATGTCAGCCAGATATCCAAGAATTATGATATCGAAACCGACACATACAAAACCGAGTGGCGTGAGCCCGGCATCAGCTGCGAGTCATGTCATGGTCCGGGGACGGAGCACAACCGCGTTTTTCGCGAGGCCGCAAAAAAGGGTACGACCCCGGAAAATCTGATGCTTTCCAGTTGGGATGACTACACCCTTGAGCAGTCAAACCACGCCTGTTCAACCTGTCATGCCAAGTTTTCACCTCTCACCGATGCCTATATTCCGGGGGATAATTTCTTTGATCACTATGATCTAATCTGTTTTGAAAATCTCGATTTCAGCTGTGAAGGTCGCGATCTCGGTGAGAACTACACCTTCACGCTCTGGTCGATGAATCCTTGCGTCAATGCCGGTAAACTGGATTGTGTGCACTGTCATACCTCCAGCGGTCGTTACCGTTTCGCTCATGAGAATCACAACGACGCCTGTGCCAAGTGTCATGCCGAGAGAGTGAAAAACATCTCTCAGCATTCGCGGCATCCCTCCGACGGCAAAACCGGAATGTGCATCTCCTGTCACATGCCGATGACCAAATTTGCTCTGATGCGGCGCAGCGACCACTCATTTCGTCCTCCCTGCCCAGATGCTTCCGAACGCTTCGGAGGCGATTCAGCCTGCATTATCTGCCATAAGGATCAAGATGAGGAGTGGGCGTCCGGTTTTGTGAACAGTTGGTTCCCGCAGAGCAAATGGCAGAAAAAGATTGTCTACGAAGGCTCGCTGATCGAAGCGGCACGTGCCGCCGACTGGAAAAAGCTGCCCGAGATACTTGAGTTCATCTCCGACCCCTCTTCCGAATGGATTTTTGTGACCTCTTTGATTCGACTCATTCAGCTGAACCCTGATACCAAAGCCTGGGCTCCGACCGTCCGGGAACTGACCAGACATGCCCGTCCGCTGGTGCGTGGGGCCGCCGCTGCGGCTTTGTCGCAGGACATCCATCAATTTGAAAGCGTTCAGGCACTGCTGGAGTGTCTGAAGGATGATCTGCGGCTAGTGCGTGTGCGTGCGGCGACATCGCTTTCACGCTATCCCTGGCAGCGTCTGGATCAGCCGACGCAGGATATGATCAGAAAAGTCGAGCGCGAGGTGATGGATATGTTCAGCTCAATGCCCGACGCCTGGTCCAACTACTACAACAAAGGTAATTATCTGATTGACCGTAATGACCCATCCGGTGCGATGAAGGCCTATAAAACTGCGATCAGACTGCGTCCCGATGTGATAATTTCCTATGTCAATGCGGCAGTACTCGCCTCCCGGCAGGGTAACCTCGGTCAGGCAGTCGATTTGCTGCGGCGTGCACGTAAGGTCGAGCCGGGTGACGGTGCGGTCAACCTCAACCTTGGATTGGCTCTGGCTGAGCAGGGCGATGTGCCCGGTGCGATCGACTGTCTTGACGTGGCACTCAAGGACAGAAGCTGCCGTGCCCAGGCGGCTTTCAACTGTGCTGTGCTGTATGGTGACCGTAATCTGGACGAGGCGGTCAGGCTCAGCCGGATCGCTGTGCAGGAACAGCCGGACAATCAGCGTTACAAAGATACCCTAGAGTATTATAAACAGCGCAAGGCCGCACAAGGGCTCTGACAACGGCGATCGCCTCTCTTCCGACCTGCGCTGGTATGGGGGGGGGGTGAGTTCTGCGGAGATGCGGAGTATTTGCTGCTGTTTTAACTTTGGAAAACAATTTTGAGCTGGTGAAAAATGAAAATAATCAAAGCTGCCGATTACCTCGAGACACTGGAACGGATGCGGAATGAACGGCATCAGAAATATTATGCCATGTACTCCAGCGTACTGGGTGGTGTAGTCACAGACCCCGTGCTGATGCAGGTGCCGATAGATGATCATCTGGTGCATCGTGGTGACGGCGTTTTTGACACCTTCAAATGCGTTGCCCACGGCGCCTACAATCTTGAACCTCATCTGCTGCGTCTGCAGCGTTCTGCCGCCGCCATCGCTCTGATCTGGCCGGGCGGCCTTGATGAGATCAGAACGCTGACGCTGGAAACTCTGCGTGTGGCCGGTCGCTCCGACTGCTCCGCGCGCGTCATTCTGGCACGCGGACCCGGATCATTCGGTGTCAGTCCGTATGAGTCGCCCACGCCTGCTCTTTATATTGTTGTTTATGCGTCCGGCATTCCGTTCATGGAACGCAGACCCGAGGGTGCCGACGTGCGCCGCAGCTGTGTACCGGTTAAACCGGCCAGATTCGCTACGGTCAAAAACTGCAACTATCTGCCGAATGTCATGATGAAAAAAGAGGCGGTTGACTGGGGCGTGGATTTTGTGGTCGGTTTTGATCAGGAAGGTTTCATGACCGAGGGTGCTACAGAAAATTTTGGTGTCGTAACCCGCTCAGGTGCCCTGCTCTTTCCGCGTATGAAAAAGGTGCTGGATGGCACAACCATGCAGCGCGTTATGGAACTGGCTGCGCAACTGGTGGAAGAACGGATTTTGAGATCCGTGGGTTTCGGTGACGTCACTCTCGCTGATGTGCGCAGTGCCTGTGAACTGCTGGTTGTGGGCACAACACTCAATGTGGTCTGCGTGCGCAGTTTTGATGGTGCTCCGGTAGGTGACGGCAGGCCGGGGCCTGCGGGTCTGCGCCTGAATGCCATGTTGAGTGACGACATCAGAAACAATTCGGCCTTGCGGACCGAGTATTAGCATGCGGCTAGCCGATTTTTTGGAAGGACGCTCGTTCAGGAAACAGTTTATAAGGGTAGAGGAAATAGAATCAATGAAACCATTTGTTTTACAGGGTACAACCGTATTTTCAGAGTTCAGACTGGAAGCGTTAATCAAAGCGCTCGGTGAGGCTCTAAACGAAGCGCGTAATATCACAATCGAATCCCGCTATATCTATCTGCTTGAAACCAATGCCGAGCCCAATGCAGCTGCAATTGAAAGAGCCTGCACCCTGCTGGACGCCGTTGCCGGCGGGGGACTCGCCGGGAGTTTTTATATCGCACCGCGCAAGGGCACAATCTCCCCCTGGTCGTCCAAGGCCACCGATATTTTCAGGAATTGCGCTATCGTCAGCATCAAACGGGTCGAGCGGGCGGTTCAGGTGTCGATCCGCCAGGGTGGTCGTGAGCTCTCTCTGAACGATCTGACGGCGGCGGCCCGTCATGTTCTGCACGACCGTATGACCGAGGGGCTCTACACTTCCCTGGATGACATCTTTGAGCACCGTCAACCTGCTCCCGGAAAGGTTTTTGATCTTCTGGAGCTGGGTATTGACGCGCTGAGGCAGGCCAATGTCGATATGGGTCTCGCGCTGAGTGAGGATGAGATCGAATATCTTTTCGCGAATTACACCCGCGCCGTCCGTAATCCTACCGATACAGAATTGGTGATGTTCGCCCAGGTCAACTCTGAACACTGTCGTCACAAAATTTTCAATGCCGACTGGATTGTGGATGGTGAAGTTCAGCAGATGTCGCTGTTTCAAATGATAAAGAACACCCATCGGCTGCATCCTGAGGGCACACTGGTGGCGTATGCCGACAACTCCGGTGTTGTGGAGGGCTTCAACTTTGAAGGTTTCACAATCAAAGGAAGCGAGAGAATTTACCGTTTTGCGCAGGACCAGATCGACCTGCTGATGAAGGTGGAGACTCACAATCATCCCACCGCGATCTCGCCTTTTCCCGGTGCTGCAACCGGCGTCGGTGGAGAAATCCGCGATGAGGCGGCCACCGGAACCGGTTCCAAGACCAAGGCAGGCATGGCCGGTTTTATGGTCTCTGATTTGAAGATTCCCGGTTTTATTATGCCATGGGAGAAGGATTATGCCGAGTTTCCCGGGCGACTGGCCTCACCGCTGGATATTATGCTGGAAGGACCGATTGGCGGAGCTTCGTTCGGCAATGAGTTCGGCAGACCGCAGCTCTGCGGCTTCTTCCGTACATATGAAGAGCTGGTCTGCGACCGCTATATCGGATATCACAAGCCGATTATGCTGGCCGGTGGAATGGGTAGCATATATCGAGGGCAGGTCTACAAAAAAGCTGTCAAACCGGGCTCTCTGATTGCTCAGATCGGCGGTCCCGCAATGCGTATCGGTCTGGGTGGCGGAGCGGCCTCATCCATGGATACCGGCAGCAATGCCGAAAACCTTGATTTTGATTCCGTACAGCGTGGTAATGCCGAGATTGAACGACGCTGTCAAGAGGTGATCGACGCCTGTGTGGCACTCGGTACTGAAAATCCGATTATCAGCATCCACGATATCGGTGCCGGCGGACTCTCCAACGGCTGTCCGGAGCTGGTTCAGGAGACCGGTGCTGAATTTGCGTTGCGCGCCGTGCATAATGAAGAAAGCTCCATGACTCCCATGGAAATCTGGTGCTGCGAGGCGCAGGAGCGCTATGTGCTGGCAATCGCTCCGCACACACGTGAGCTCTTTGAAAATATCTGCCGGCGTGAACGCTGCCCGGTGGCTTTTATCGGCACCGCCCGCGATGACCAGCACCTGATCCTCGCCGATTCTCACTTCAGCGACAATCCGATCGACATGGATATTCGTGTGCTGCTGGGCAAACCACCCAGAATGACACGCGATGTCAAGCGCTTCGACTCTGCGCCGCCCGATCTTGCCTTCAATTCGGTAACCCCGATGGAAGCTCTTGAAAGAGTGTTGCGGCTGCCTGCCGTGGCAGACAAAACATTTCTGATCTCCATCACCGACCGCACGGTTACCGGATTGGTTCATCGCGATCAGATGTGCGGTCCGTATCAGCTTCCAGTCGCTGATTCAGCCGTCACCATCTCCGGTTACAGATGTTACAGCGGCGAGGCCATGGCCGCCGGTGAACGTACACCGGTTGCGCTGATCAACGGCCCGGCGTCGGCCCGTATGGCGATCGGTGAGGCCCTGACCAACATTGCTGCCAACGACATCGGAGCGATCGGAGGTATAAAACTCTCGGCCAACTGGATGTGCGCATGCGGTGAGGAAGGCGAGGATGCCCGGCTTTTCGATACAGTCAGAACCGTCGGCATAGAGTTCTGCCCCGACCTGGGGATTGCGGTGCCGGTCGGCAAGGACTCTCTCTCCATGCGGACACTCTGGCGTGACAGCCGTGGCGAGGAACATAAACAGCGTGCGCCGCTCTCTCTGATTGTCAGTGCCTTCGCGCCGGTCCGGGATGTCCGCAGAAGTGTGACCCCTGATTTCAAGCCGGGAAGTTCGCAACTGCTGCTGATTGATCTCGGTAGCGGAACCGAGCGACTGGGTGCCAGTGCGCTTGCCCAGGTTTACAACCAGGTCGGCAATCAGAGTGCGGACATACAGGATGCCACTTTACTCAGATCATTTTTCGAAGCTGTTCAGTCGCTGGTCGCCCGTGAACTTTTACTGGCCTATCATGACCGCTCGGATGGCGGAGTTGTGACAACACTCGCGGAGATGGCAGTCAGCTCCGGGCGCGGTGTAGAGGTCACTCTGCCCGGTTGTGATGCGCTGGCCGCCCTGTTCAATGAGGAACTCGGTGCGATCCTGCAGGTGGCGGAGAGTCAGATGGAAACGGTACTCGAAGTGTTGGCGGAGTACGGCATAGTGGCGGGATTGGTTCATAAGATCGGTTCGGTTCTCGACAACCGTGATTTTTCGATTACAGTGGATGGCGTCAAAGTGATTAAAACCGATATCGCCTGGCTGCGGAAACAGTGGTCGGCATTGAGCCATCGCATGCAGACATTGCGTGACAACCCTGCGTGTGCGCTGCAGGAGTATGAAAACGGTCGTGATGAGCATGATCCTGGTCTGCAGTTTAAACTAACCTATGATCCCGATCAGAAAATTCAGCAGACGGATATCACGGCCAGTTCGCCTCCGCGCATAGCTGTGCTGCGCGAACAGGGGGTCAACGGTCACGTTGAAATGGCAGCGGCTTTCACTCTAGCCGGTTTTGATGCGATTGATGTTCACATGACCGATCTTTTGCGCGGTTCGGCGGATCTGGCGGACTTCAAAGGGATGGTGGCCTGCGGCGGATTCTCCTATGGTGATGTCCTGGGGGCCGGATCGGGATGGGCGCGTAACATTCTTTACAATTCAGCCCTGGCCGAAATGTTCAAATGCTTTTTTGAGCGTCCAGATACCTTCACCCTCGGTGTCTGTAACGGCTGTCAGATGATCGCGCAGCTTAAGGATATTGTTCCGGGCGCGGAACACTGGCCGCGCTTTGTCCGCAATACGTCACAGCAGTTTGAAGCACGTTTTTCCACAGTCGAGATTCTGGATTCGCCCTCAATCCTGCTTAAAGAGATGCAGGGGTCGCGCATACCCGTGGCGGTGGCGCATGGCGAGGGGCGCGTGAAGTTTGACTCTGCCGAGGCAGAGGGTGGCGCCCTGCCGGTGCTGCGCTTCACTGATAATCGCGGCACGGCCACGGAACGCTACCCATGGAATCCCAACGGTTCAGCGCATGGGCTGACCGGGTTCACTACCGTCGATGGACGCGTCACTGTCATGATGCCCCATCCTGAACGCGGGTTCCGGGCTGTGCAACTCTCTTATAAACCTCAGGAGATGTTCACCGCCGAAGCTGGACCCTGGATGCGGATGTTCCGCAACGCCTATTGCTTTGCGATCCGTGATCATCAGAAGGGCACGTAACCTCACTCGCCTTGAATGAATTACCGAGAAGCGAAAAAAGGAGTTTTAAATGTCTCAGGGGATTGAAAATATCAAAAGTGCTCTGCGTGCGCCGCCATCCAGCAAAGAGGCAGAAAGCGGGGTGCTCGGGTCCATCCTGCTTGACAGTCAGCGCGTGATGGATATCTGCGAGCAGAATGCGCTCACGGCGGAAAGTTTCTATGAAAAGCGCAACCAGCTGATTTATGAAACACTCAGAAGCATGTCGCACGCTTCGCTTACGATCGATACCCTGACCGTCTGTGAAAAACTGCGAACTATGAATATCCTCGATGACTGCGGTGGTGTCAGTTATATCCAGTCGCTGATCGATCAGACACCGACCGCCGCGCACTCAGAATATTACGTGGGCATTGTGCGCCAAAAACATCTGCTGCGTACCATCATCCGCTATGCGCGTGAGGCCGAGGCCGACTGCTATCGTGAATCAACCAGCGCCGATCTGCTGCTGGGCGAAATCGAACAGAAGTTTCTCAGCATTGCCGATCATAAGGATGGCTCCACCATCAACTGGCCGCAGGCTATCAATAATACGGTCAATTATGTTGACCGCCTTTTCGCTCTGGGTGCCGGAGGTGTGGCCGGGCTGCCCTGCGGATTAATGAACCTCGACAAGAAACTCAAAGGCCTGCGCAACGGTGAAATGATTGTTCTGGCGGCACGTCCATCCATGGGTAAAACTTCGCTGGCTATGAATATAGTGGAGTGTGTTTCCTCTGGAAAAAATATTTATGGACAGCCGATGAAAGCCGATCACAACCGCCGACATCCGGTCGGAGTATTCTCTCTGGAGATGTCAACAGAATCACTGGCATTACGCATGTTGTGCGGTATGGCCGGGGTGCCCGCTTTCAAGATCGATCAGGGTATGCTGAATCGTAAAAAGGTCAATACCGCTCTGACCCGCACCGCTAGTGAACTCAAGGATGCTCCGATCTTTGTTGACGACACCGGCGGTCTTGATGTGATGGATCTGCGTGCCCGGGCGCGGCGCATGAAAAAACGGTATAAAATCGAGTTGCTGGTGATCGACTATCTTCAGCTTTGCCACTATCGTGAATTTGCCCGCCAGGGTCGTCAGATCGAGACTTCGCAAATATCAGGACAGATCAAAGCTATGGCCAAAGAGCTGAATATACCGGTGATCGTACTCAGCCAGTTGAGCCGTAACCCCGAGCAGCGCGGCGATAAAACCCAGAAACCTAAGCTCTCCGATCTGCGCGATTCCGGTGCGATAGAGCAGGATGCCGATGTGGTGCTGCTGTTGCGCCGCCCGTGCAAAGCACCCAAGGATGAAGAGCACGATGACCTGCGGCTCGCGATTGTGGATGTGGCTAAACATCGTAACGGTCCGACCGGCGAGGTACGCTTGGACTTCGACGAGGAGCTGACCCGCTTCGGCAACCGCACGGATACCGAGAGTGACACCTCCGGGTTCAATGTCAGAGATGAGTGATAGCAGACAGATAGTGCCGCAAGCGGTCGGCTACGCAGACGAACATCAAGGAACCAGTATGCCCCTCTTTCTCCAGGTTCTGCCGGGCAGCGACAATTATCTCTCACAGAGTCACGGAGAACACAGAGAGCAAAACCTCTGAGAGCTCTGTAACTCTGTGAGAGATAAAAACATACATAGAAAACAAGAAAATGAATGATAGTAGTACAGTGTGAATATGAGTTCTCATAGTGTCAATCTGCGGGCGGTTGAGGGTGGAAAGTCAAAAACGGTAACGGACTGTGCTTCAGAAACCGTAAATGTTGAAAACGATGGCAGGCGCAATACCGGCATGACCTTCGAACGGGTTGCGAAACAGCGCTGTCCGCTCTGCAACGGGTTGGTGACGCTGCAGGACAAAGAACCTCTCAGCATGTCGCAGTGTCCGCAGTGCGGCGGTATGATTATGGTTGCGGGCCGAATTGACAACTTCGTTCTTAATGCCCACATCGGTGAGGGGGAGATGGGTGCCATCTTCAAAGCTACGGATCAGTCACTTGACCGTGAAGTAGCTGTCAAAATAGTGCGCACCTCTCTGGCGGATGATCCCGCCCAGCGCGAACGTCTCCGCCGCGAAGCGTGTGCCGCCGGCAAGTTGAATCACCCGCGGGTGGCCCAGGTTTATGCTCTCAATTTTTCCAACGGCAATCCCTATCTGGTGATGGAGCTCGTGTCCGGCCTGGATTTTCATGCCCGACTTGAAAAGGAAGGCCCCCTTGATGAGCGATGTGTTCTGCGCATGGCGTTGGATGTGGCCGAAGGATTGTCTGCGCTGCACCGTGAGGGTCTGGTTCACGGTGATATCAAACCCGCCAACATCGTTCTGGATCGTGATGGTAACGCCAAACTGGTCGATTTCGGCCTCTCGGGTATGATGCGCCACGATGGGCATGGTAATCTGGTCGGCACCCCGCACTACCTGGCACCCGAGATTCTGAAAGGAAACGCCGACAGCCATCGTACCGATATCTACAGCCTTGGCGGAACCCTTTATTTTCTGCTCAGTGGCCGCCTGCCTTTTGATGGTGATACGCCGGCGACGATTTTGAAAGCACGCCTGAGCAGTGATCCTATGCCTCTGCATAACTTCGCGCCTGATGTCTCCGACGCCACCTGCGCAATAATCATGCGTATGCTCGAACATGAACCGCAGAACCGCTATGCGGACAGCGATCGACTGGCGGATGAGATCAGAGATGTTCTGCATAAACTCGATCATCCACTTGCCGTCGGTGACAATACGCCGACTCATCCTCCGGCGGATAACGAGCAAGTGCGCGACTGGAGATTCTGGAAGGATTGGCGGGCTTCAACCTTAAGAGCTTCACTGCTGTCTGTGATTCTGATCGCCTTACTGGGTGCTGCCCTGCATCAAAACGCGTTCCAGAAAACCCGGGATTGGATACACGATGATCTCGGCGGCTGGATTGCGGAGATCATCGCGGATATGAAAACACGCACTGGAGAACGCAAAGCGCGGCAACTCTATGAATGGAGCAGTGTAACCGTGGGTGATTTTAAGCAGCGCGCCAGCACCATGCAGTCCGGCGATATCATTATTTTGCAGTGTCGGGGCTCGGATATGTGGCTGGGCAGAGAAAACTACCGATTTCACCAGATGGAGTGCAAGCAAAATTACGCGCTTTCAGCACAAGTGCTGGAGATCGCCGCCAACAACGAATACGATATCAGCGGAGTGATGGTGAAAAATCAACGCAGTGATGACAGATCGGCACTGTTATTCGCTTTTCTGGGTGATGGCCGCCTCTGTCTGCAGCATCGCAGGCGGGATGAATCCAATGTGGTGATCCGGTGTGAAAGAGAAGGGATAAAAGTGCCGATCTTTTTAAAAATCCAGCGGATAGAGCGCAATTTTACCGCCTTCACATCGCATGACGGCAATCAATGGCATGAATTCTCCGCCTGCGAGGCGGATATCGGTGCCGTCAATTCAGTAGGGGTGGTCGTTTCCTCGCAAAAACCGGGAAATGTGGCCTCGGCCAAATTTTCAACACTGGCTCTGCAGTTTGAATCAGAGAACCTCGCTGAATGATGCCGTTTCAGGATGACATCCTGTGCCCGCCACAGTGCAGCTTGTGACGGAGACGGTTCTACTTTTTTCCGGCAAAAACATTTTCCTGTTTACATACCTACCGGAAGGTATGTATAATGTGCGTCCGTTAATTGATCGGAGTTTATGAATGGCTCGCAGAACTAAAGAGGATGCTGAAAAAACACGTCGCCGGATATTAAAGGCGGCTTTGGATATTTTTTCAAAGAAAGGCTACGACAAAGCTACCTTTCAGAATATTGCTGAACAAATCAATCTGAGCAAAGGTGCGGTTTACTGGCATTTCAGCAGTAAACCGGAGCTGTTGAAGCAGTTGATTGTATATATCATCGATGAAGCTACCGGCAAACAACGCATCATAAATTCGCAGCCGGAAAATTTTATCGAGTTGCGTGCGGGTCTTAAAGAGTGGATGACCCGGGTGGTCAAGGTGCCGATCAATCGCAAGCATATCAGAATGCTGCTCGGTCTGGATTGGTCACGTCCGGCGTTGCGGGGTGTCAGTGCGCAGTTCAAGAAACTGGACAACTCGCTGATCAATGTGACCGCCACCGCTTTTCGTGTGATGCAGGAACGCGGAGAGCTGCGTTCCGGAGTGGACATTATGAATGTCGCCCACACGGTCGGACTGACCTGGATCGGGATATTGCATTGTCAATTGGGGGTTGATGATATGGATTATGAGGTGGATGCGGTGATAGACTTTTTGATGGATTCGATTGAGCGTAATATTCGTGCCGATTGAAGGCGGACTTCGGAAACTGCGCCAATCACATTCATATTGAATTTAAAATGAAGTGCAGCAGAAGAACTTTGAAACAAGGAATGGTATATGACAAAGAAGTCAGACAGTGAAGATGAAAAAAAACGCAGGGAGCATCCGATTGCCAAATTCCTCGGTGTTCTTTTAACCGCGGTTTGCGCCTTTATAATAGGCTGGATTGTCAAGGGCATGCTGCCTGAGCGTGCCGGCGGCATGCCTGAGGGAATGCTGCCGCCGCCGCCCGGCGAGCCACTGGTGAAGGTCGAACCGGCCAGACTTGAAGCACTCAATCCGCCAGTGGATTTTATCGGACGGGTTGAGCCGATCAGAGATGTCGACCTTGGTGCGCGCATCTCCGGTTATGTAACCAAAGTCAATTTTGAAGAGGGGGCTTGGGTCAAAGAAGGGGATTTGCTTTTTGAGATTGATCCCGAACCCTACGAGGCGGTAGTCGCGCTGCGCAAGGCTGAACTGGCTCAGGCCGAAGCTGAGGTTGAGCGTGCCGACCGCTATCTCAAGCGATTGAATGCTTCCGATGCACGCGGTATAACGCAGGCTGATATGGACAAGGCTGAAAGTGATGTAGCCGCCGGAAACGCCAGGGTAGTGCAGGCCCGGGCCAGTATAAGGCTGGCTGAGATCGATTTGAAGCACTGCCGTATCCATGCGCCTATCGCCGGTAAAACAGGACTTGCCGTCGCCACTGTGGGCGATTACGTCGCGCCTTCCATCGGAACTCTGGTACGGATTGTGCAGGTTGATCCGATTCGGGTGGTCTTTTCGATGACAGACCGTGAGTATCTTGAATGGCGTGACAAGATCGTCGATGAACGCTGGCAGAATGTGATGCGTCTGCGTCTCAGATTGCCGACCGGTGTTGTTTCTGACAGGATCGGCGAACCGGATTTTGAAAATAACGAGATGTCGGCTCAGACTGCAACTCTGCCGATCCGTATCCGTTTCAATAACCGTGACGGGTTGCTTATTCCCAACAGTTATGTCACAGTTATGATAGATGTGAAAAATCCCGTTCCCTATCCGGTAGTTTCCCAAAGTGCGCTGCAGACAACCGCCGATGGTGATTTCGTTTATGTTCTTGGCGAAAATCTTAAAGTCGCCCGGCGCAAGGTTAAAACCGGTGATATGGCTAATGGTGTCGTGGAGCTGCTCGAAGGAGTCAAGGATGGCGAGCAGGTGGTGGTGGAAGGATTGTTGAATCTCTCAGATGGCATCAGCGTGAGGGTTGAGACGCCGCCGCAAAACGCCGCCGCGAGTGACGCTGATGGTTCCATGACGAACAGAGGAGCAGCCGAAATATGATTTCCAAAATCTTTATCGAACGCCCCCGTTTCGCGATGGTGATTTCGGTGGTGCTGTCGCTGGCCGGTGCACTGGCAATTAAGAATCTTCCGATAACTCAATATCCTGAAGTGACGCCGCCGGAAATTCAGGTGCGCACCCGCTATCCGGGTGCCAATGCGCAGGAGGTAGCTAAAACCGTTGCAATCCCGCTCGAGGACGAAATCAACGGTGTGGATGATATGCTCTATATGTCATCCACCAGCGACGATTCCGGCAACTATAATCTAACGGTCACCTTTGAGGTCGGTTCAGACCGCGACATGGATATGGTTAAGGTCCAGAACCGTCTGCAGCAGGTTCTGCCGCGTCTGCCCGAGGAGATCAATGATCAGGGCGTTACGGTTGAAACCCGCTCTTCGAGTATGCTGGGCTTCCTGAACATCCATTCTCCCGGCAACACTCGCGATCGTCTGGAGATGAGCAACTTCGCCTATGATTACGTCCAGAACGAGACCAAGCGCGTCCATGGTGTGGGCGGTGTCGACATCTACGGCCCCAAACTCAGCATGCGGGTCTGGCTGGAGGCCGAACGAATGGCGGCTTTGGGTCTGAGTACAGATGACATCATGGCGGCGATCCGCTCGCAGAATCTGCAGGCGGCGGTCGGCAAAGTGGGGGCCGCACCGACCGATGATACGGCGCAGCGCTTCTTTGCATTGCAGGCCACCGGACGACTGAACCACCCCGATGATTTCGGCGATATTGTTGTTCGCACCGATAAGCAGACCGGCGGCGTTCTGTTACTGAAAGACATCGGCAAGATCGAATTCGGCGAGTCCAACTATGGTTACAGCGGCAACTACGACGGAGCCGAGGCGGTTTCACTCGCACTGAGCCAGACGCCTGGAACCAACGCGATTGACACAATGGATCGTCTGCAGGAGGTGCTGACCGCAATTCGTAAACGGTTGCCGCGTGATATGGCACTCTTCACATCCTACGACGCAACCGAAGTTGTGCGAGCATCAATCAAAGAGATTGCCACGACACTGCTCTTAACATTTATCCTGGTTGTGATAGTCTGCTATCTTTTTTTGCAGGATTGGCGCGCCACACTTATACCGGCTTTGACAATTCCTGTGTCAATTTCAGCCACCTTTGCGGTGCTGTATGTCCTCGGCTACAGTATCAACACGCTTACTCTCTTCGGCCTTGTATTGGCGATCGGTTCGATTGTGGATGATGCCATTGTGGTGGTCGAGCGTGTGCAGTATCTGATGACTGAAGAGGGAATGGGTCGCAAGGCAGCCACAATTCGCACAATGGATGAAGTCACCGGTGCCGTTATCGCCACCACTCTGGTGCTGCTCGCCATCTTTGTACCGGTCGGCTTTATCCCCGGTATCACCGGTCAGATATATCAGCAATTCGCAGTGACCATGTCGGCGGCGATCTGTTTCTCCACTGTCAACGCGCTGACTCTCAGTCCGGCCCTCTGCGCCACGGTGCTGGGCAAACCCAAACCACACAAACGCGGCCCCTTTGCGATTTTCAACTGGGGGCTGAACCGCTGTCGCAACGGGTATGTTTGTATTTGCGGCTTTCTTGCACGACGCATCGGCCTCTCTGCGCTCTTTCTGCTGGTTTTCGCCCTGCTGACATGGAAGATGTTCAGCATGATGCCGACCACCTTTTTGCCGGAAGAGGATCAGGGCGTGATATTTGCCGATGTGCGTTTGCCGGAGGGAGCCTCTAAAATCCGGACCGAAGCACTGGTGGAAAAGGCATCCAGTCTGATCCGAAATGATGAAGGCATCAAATTTGTGCTTGGTATCACCGGTTTTGCGATGATCAGTGGACGAGCTGAGAACTGCGCTCTATTGATTATCGGACTGGATCACTGGAGTGAGCGCGAGTCGCCGGATCTGCATGTCAATGCGATTATGGGACGCTGTCGTGAAAAATTTTCAACCGTTGCAGATGCCGTGATCAACTCTTTTCTGGTGCCGGCTATTCCCGGTCTTGGTTTCAGTAACGGGTTGGATTTCAAGTTACAGTCGCTTGCCGATCCTGACCCAATCCGTCTTGAAGGGGAGTTGAACAAGATGCTTGAGAAGATCAATGCTCTGCCCGAGGTTCTAACCGCCTTCAGCGGCTACAATGCGCAGACACCCTCACTGCGTGTGAATGTCGACCGCATCAAAGCCGAATTGCTGGATGTGCCGGTCAGTGCAATTTTCAGCACATTGCAGAGCTACCTTGGCTCACGTTATGTTAATGATGTCAATGTGGGCACACAGGTGAATCAGGTGATCATCCAGGCAGAATGGAATGCGCGTAACAACCAGAGTGATATTCTCAAACTGTATGTCAAAAGTAACCATGGCGATATGGTGCCGATCGGTTCTCTAGTTACAATTGAACCCATCTTCGGACCCCGTACCGTTTCACGTTACAACCTCTTTCCCAGTGCCGGCATCACCGTCATGCTGATGCCCGGATCAAGCTCCGGTGAACTGATGAACAGAATTGAAGGTATCGCCGACGAAACGCTGCCGGATGATTACAGCTACTCCTGGTCGGGATTGAGCTTTCAGGAGAAGCGTGCCTCCGGACAAACCGGGATTCTGCTGGCAATGGCTTTGGTCTTCGGCTATCTGTTTCTCGTGGCGCAGTATGAGAGTTGGACCATCCCGCTGCCGGTGATGAGCTCGGTGTTTGTCGCAACCTTCGGCGCGATGCTCGGTCTGGTGGTGATGATGATGCCGGTCAGCATCTACGCGCAATTGGGATTGATCCTGCTGGTGGCACTGGCCGGTAAAAACGCGATTCTGATTGTCGAGTTTTCCAAAACCCAGCACGAAAACGGTCTGTCCATCGTTGATGCGGCGCTGCAGGGAGCGCGGGAGCGTTATCGCGCTGTTCTGATGACTGCCTTTACCTTTATACTGGGTGTGATGCCAATGGTTTACGCGACCGGTGCTGGCGCCGAGAGTCGCCGATCGATCGGCGTGACGGTACTGAGCGGTATGCTTGCGGCGACCTTGTTCGGAATTGCGCTGGTACCGGGCCTCTATGCGCTTTTCCAGACTTTCCGTGAGAAAATGTACACCATCAGATCGCGGATTCTCGGAGAGCATTGATGAAACCGGATGAGCTGGGAAAATGCAACCGTGAGTGAACGAAATCGCATTGGATCAGATTTGATTGCATAGATCAACAAAAAAGGTTTTACATGAAAAAATACATGATAACAACATCGGTATTCGTGGCTGTACTGCTGATTATCGCCGGCTGTAAGGCCGTCGGTCCCGATTACGATGGTGTCAAGTGGCGTGCACCGATTCTCGATGATCTGCCAGATCAGAGTGGTGATTCTGTCACCATGCGAGAGGTGGTTCAGTGGTGGAAAGTTTTCGATGATTCTGAACTGGTTTATCTGGTTGAACAGGCCCTGACCAACAATCTTACGTTGGCCGGAGCTCTCTCCCAGGTGCGTGAGGCACGCGCCAGACTCGGTATCAGCCGTGCCGGACTGCTGCCTGAGGTTGATGTAAACGGGGTCTGGAGCCGCTTCCGGCGTAGCGATAACGCCGGTATGCCCGGGAAAGAAGACAACTACCGCGCCGGTTTTGACGCCCGTTGGGAAATCGACATCTTCGGACGTCGCCGCCGCTCAATCGAAGCCGCCCGGGCCGATTTCGAAGCCGCCTGCGCAACTTATGAAAATGTCTGGGTGGTGGTCGCCGCGGAAACCGCCAATGCCTATCTGACCTTTCAGGAGCTGCGCAAACGACTCGATGTGGCCCGTTCCAATCTGGATTTGCAGGAGGGCACCCTCGACATATTAAAGTCCAGGGCCGACGCCGGTATTGGTGACCGACTGGCGGTTGAGCAGGCCCGCTACAACATGGAGCAGACCAGGGCCTCAATCCCGGCGCTTCAAAGCGGTATGACCGAAGCTCTGAATGCCTTGGCGGTATTGGTGGGTGTGATGCCAGGCGAACTTGCGCTTGAACACACCGTTCATGAAAAAATTCTGACCGCACCTCTCAGAACGCTGATTGACATCCCTGCTGGCGCATTACGCAAACGCCCGGATATCCGTGCGGCGGAAAGACGTCTGGCAGCACGCTGCGCATCAATCGGTGTGGCTGAAGCCGATCTTTATCCGACCTTCGCTCTGGGCGGATCGCTCGGACTCGAAGCACTCAACAGCGGTGATTTTCTCGATTCGGGTAGCCGGTTCTATTCATGGGGACCCTCAATCACTTGGCCGGTTTTCAGCGGCGGATCAATTCGTGCCAATATTGAAATGCAGAAGGCCCGCTATGACCAGGCACTTTTTGATTATGAAAAGAGCGTACTGAATGCCGCCGCGGAACTGCGCGACAAACTGAGCGCCTATGTTTACGAGTATCAGCGTCTGAAAGCCCTGCGTGAGGCGACTGACGCCGCACGTGAAGCGGTTGAAATATCACAGGATCAGTATCGTCAGGGGCTTGCCGATTTTACCAGCGTTCTGGACGCCCAGCGTTCCCTGCTCTCTTTCGAGGAACTGGTGGTTGTCAGCCGCGCTACCATCGCCCGCAATCTGATCGGCATCTACAAAGCACTCGGCGGCGGATGGCCGCAAACTGACTAAATAGCTTTTTTCAAAAGCTTCAACTTCTTCAATTTATTATTTGCAAGCAGGATATTCGCACTGTCTTGCTGCCATTTTAAA
>JAGYOL010000200.1 GCA_018399555.1 Kiritimatiellia bacterium
AAATTCTTGTTTTTTACGACAGAAACTAAAATTATAGCGACTAATATCAGGCTTTCCGTTCTCGGAAATGCCAATGTTCGTCACCTAAGTCGGTTAAGCCATCGACAGCATGCCCCTCACCACGTATCCTGACGGGTACATTGCGCATCGGTTCTCATTCATCAAGTACAATAGTCAACACCTCTCCTGAGTCAAGCGTTTCCAAGCGCAATTTCGCCTTTACAAAATTCGTCCCGCAGCACTGTAATCACGGGGTTGTCACCGCAGAGTGGACAAACCTTACTGCGCTGCAGCTTGACCGTGCGGAAAGATGCCTGCAATCCGTTGTAAATCATCAGTCGATCGGTCAGCAGTGTGCCTTTGCCGAGCAGAAATTTGAGTGCTTCGACCGCCTGTAGTGTACCGATCACCCCTGCCACCGCACCCAGCACGCCTGCCTCCAAACAGGATGGCACAAAGCTGCTCGGCGGCGGAGATCTGAAAACGCAACGGTAACAGGTGCTCTCACCCGGCAGAACAGTCATGAGCTGTCCTTCAAATCGCAACACTCCGGCATGCACATAGGGTTTGCGGGTAAAATAACAGGCATCCGCAATCAGAAATTTCGAGGCGAAGGAGTCGGTGCCGTCGATCACAATATCATAATCAGCTAAAATATCCGCCGCATTAGCTGCAGTTAAACGCGTAAAATAAGTTCGCACTTGCACATCAGGATTCAAAGCCTTGAATGTCGCCGCGGCCGACTCAACCTTTGGTTGGCCGAGAGCCGCGGTGTTATGCGCAATCTGACGTTGAAGATTGCTCAAATCAACGACATCTCCGTCTACCAACCCGATTTTGCCAACACCGGCGGCTGCCAGATAAAGTCCCGCCGGACTTCCCAAGCCACCCGCACCAACCAGCAGAACCCGGCTGGACAACAGTCGATTTTGTCCGACACCACCTACCTCAGACAGCAGAATATTCCGCGAATATCGTTCAATTTGTTCACCACTGAAATTCATGCTCAACTCCTGTTGGAAGAGTGATGAGTTAATTCAACTCGCGCAATCGCGTATTTGAGCATTCGCGCACTACTCCCCCCTCTATGCTCTCCTTGTCTCTGCGAGAAACCCGCCCTCAACCAGCTAGTCACTCATGTCGCTTAAAAAGCGACTACTACATTGCTCTGTGCTTATCCGGGTCTCGACTTCATAAAAACTGCGGTAACACAACATTTGAGACAACCTTCAAAAACCTGCGCTCCGGGACTGCAGGCCGCAGTACAGCCACCCGCAGCCAGCCAGCAGAAACGGCCGCCATTCAGACGATATGCGGCACAGGTATCACGTATCTCCGGCGGACATTTCCGTCGCTCCCAGCAAGTTTGCTTGTTTTCAGAGTACCCGGATTTCAGCGCAAGTAAAGTCAGCAAGTGCATGATCACACTCTGAGAAGGCTTGCGCCAACCCTGTTCATAACTCTGCACAGCTTTGGCGGAAACGCGCAACAAACGAGCAAGCTCAGCCTGGTTGAATCCCAGTACCCTTCGAGCACCGCGTACCAATTCAGAGCTCTTTCCAAAACTCTTTTCTGCCGTAACCAAAATTAACTCCTTTTACACCTGATTTCTCTTTAATCACTAACAAAGTACCACATTGTGGTATGCAGTGCAACAGAAAACCAAATAAAAAGCATTTTTATTTATTTTTTACTGTACTTTTGCCTAGAATATATTACTATTAAGAAAACGTGCGATACGTCTCTAGTGATTGTGAGGAGACCTTCCTTGATTCGGTTTTCAGTTGTGTTAAATCAGACGAACCGGCTCTTGACAAATGACTGACCAGTCAGTTATATTGCCTGAGTGAAAAAAAGTAACAGAGCAACGCGGGTGCCGCATGTTCGTACGCAGCAGATTGTGGACGCAGCTGTGCGGGTGTTTATGCGCAAAGGTGTCCATCAGAGTTCCGTGGATGAAATTGTCGCAGAGGCGGGAGTAAGCAAAGGGCTGGTTTATCTATATTTCAAGGGCAAGAAGGCGTTGATTGAAGCTGTGATGAAGCGTCTGTTTGCGCCGGACTTGCAGATCGCCCAACGCCTGTTGAATGGCAATGAAGCAGTTTCTTCGCGGTTGCAGGAGTATGTGCGTGCCTTTGCCGCCGATGTCGAGCGCTACCGCGCCCTGCTACCGCTCTTCCACGAGTGCTATTCAATGCTCGGTCGAAATCGGCGCATGCGGGAGCTGGTCGCGGACTATTACGCCCGGCAGGAGAGTTTTTTCAGGAAGATGGTGCTTCAGGGCATTGTCTCCGGCGAGTTCCGCGCGTGCGACGCGGAGACGGCGGCGGTGTCGCTGCTCGCCCTGCAGGAGGGGCTGATTATGCGCTGGATGATGCAGCCTGAAACGACCGACTGGTCCGCCCAGGCGGAGGAGTCTCTGAATCTGCTGCTGAGAGCTCTGTTGGAAAACAACTGAAAGGCTTCTGGCTTATGAAAAGACGCGACAGGAGGGGGCAGGTGAAAGGAAGTTGTCCCGCAGTGCTGTATTTCGTGTTTGTGTGTGTTTTAAATCGCTGTGCGCTCTGCTCAATGGGGATGACTCAGTCCGACACCCTGCATCCGCCCTCTGCGGGCGGCGAAGCCGGAGAGGCGGTGGCATTCGGCACCAACTGGATCGCCGTCGGCGCACCGTCGGCAACAGTCACCGGAAATGTTGCGCAGGGAGCGGTCTACGTCTATGCGCATACCGCTGATGGGACGTGGAATCTGACCAACACGCTGACGGCCGCTTCGGGTGCCGCCAACGACCGCTTCGGGCACTCACTGGCGGCCGACGGCAACATTTTGGCGGTCGGTTCGAGCGGAGATGATCAGATAGGGAACGAGGCGGGCGCGGTCTATCTCTTTGAGACTGATGGAACCAACTGGACGCAGACGGCCGTGCTAATTGCCGACGATGGCACCGCAGGCCATTTTTTCGGGATATCCGTCGATCTCGACGGTGATATACTGGCGGTCGGTGCGCGCAAGGCGCCTGTTGCCGGAAAGACCGCAGCCGGTGCGGTGTATGTGTTTCAGCGCAGCGGTGAGGGTTTTTGGCAGCAAGTTCAGAAACTAACAGCCGATGATGCCGTCAGTTTCGATTACTTCGGCGGGGCGGTTTCACTGGAAGGCGACGAGTTGCTGATCGGCGCGAATGACAATGACGACAATGGATCGAAGTCAGGCTCGGCCTATCTGTTCCGCTTCGATGCTGGCGGTACGGAACAGTGGCAACAGAGTGCGCTCTTAGTCGATGCGGACGGTGCGTCTCTCGATCTGCTGGGATCGTCGGTGTCGCTCAATAACGGTCTCGCGGCCGTCGGTGCTCCCGGCGCGTTCAGCGCCGCGGGTGCTGTCTGTCTGTTCGCTCGCAATGAGGGTGGAAGCAATCTCTGGGGACAGGTGGCAAAGCTGCTGCCATCAAATCTGCCGGACGGAATCGGATTCGGCGGTTCGGTAGCGTTGTCGGAGAGCCGTGTTTTCGTCGGCGCTCCCGACTCCGGCCTGTCCGGAGCGTTGGCGGCGGGCAGTCTGTATCTCTTCGATGCTGCCTCTGAAGGATTGTCGTGGAAAGAAACTGAACGCATCGATGCGGATCTCCCGTCCGAGTCGGCCCGCTTCGGTGCATCCGTCGCGCAGCATGAAAACTGGCTGGCCGTCGGCAGTCCCGGCTGCACGAATGCCGGTGAGCGTGCCGGTGCCGTTTATCTTTTCCACGAGGAATCCGCATCTGTCGCCATCACCGCCATCTCTGTGAATGTCAGCGGAGTGCATCTTTCCTGGCGAGGCGGAACGGAGTACACTCAGATTCTCGAAAGGGCTGCCAGCCTGCAAAGCGGTGACTGGTTGCCGCTGCTTACGAATACGCCGCCGACTGCGGCGGAGGGAAGCTACTCGGATATTAGCGAGGAATCCATGCGGTTCTACCGGATGCTGGAAATCAGATGACCAGGGCAACGCCCTAAAAGGCAGGAGGATTGTTCATGTCGCGAAACTGTAATCACTGTGGCAGCCTTAATTTGCGTGCTGCACTGCTCGCATTGTCAGCCCTCTGCGGCTTTTCACTCTCTGCAGGCGAGCCGCTGCCGACCCTGCGGCCCGACGGAACAGTGCCGCCTCCGCCGCCGGAGTATGCCGCACAGCCCTTTTCCCTGGAGCAAGTCAGGATTCCTTCCCGTCCCGAGCCGCTCGATTTCGAACCCGGCCTGCCTTCGGGCGGACGGGTGGCAGTGATTGTCGAGGCTTCGACCTACGCCGCCGTGTCGACCAGCGTCGCGACCTACGCCGCTGATCTGACGGCGCACGGCTTTGACCCGTTTGTTCTGACCTTTTCCGGCACGGCGGAGGAGCTGAAAGGAGTGCTGACGAGCTATTATATCAAGGAGGACTCTCTCTCTGGCGCTGTTCT
>JAGYOL010000201.1 GCA_018399555.1 Kiritimatiellia bacterium
GCGACTTAATGGCGACTTTAAATTTGTCGGGGAGTTGGACGACATCCGTATCTCCAATGCCGCCCTGACTCCCAACGAGTTTCTGCAGGCGCGCACCGAGGGCATGCTGCCGGTGATTGCACACTGGGATTTCAATGAGGGTTCGGAACTGACCGATGCTTCTGGTAACAGCAACGATCTCTGGGCCGCTGGTGTCACCTTCACCGGCGGAGTCGCCCGGCTGGATGGAACTCATACCGCTTTCAACACTGCTGACACCTTGAATCTGACAGCGCAGACAAACCTGACGGTCGAATATTTTATCCGCACCGCAGATTCCAGTCTCGCAGTGGTGCTTGAACATTCGGCGAACTATAATAGTAATGTCGGATGTTTTATCAATGCGCTGGACGGATCGCCGCCAGATGATTTAAGCGCAACTTTCCGGGCTGCGGGCGGCGGAACCGGCTACCATAGAGATAGAATCCTCGGTGGGGAGCTGACTGATGGACAGTGGCATCATGTTGCCTGGGTTCATGATTCGACGCTTGCTACTATCGACCGCTGGGCACTTTACCTTGACGGTGTCCAGCAGCCGCAGGATCCGACAAAACAAAATCTCAGTTTGCCTGCATTATGCAACCAGACTCTCTATATAGGTTCGCGGGCTAACAACCTGTATAAGCTTACCGGTGAACTGGATGATTTGCGCATAACCGGACGCGCGTTGAATCCGGTGCAGTTTCAAAAGGCTCCCTCAACGGAACTGCTGCCGGAGGTGATCGCCTACTGGCCCTTTTCTTCGTCGGCACCAACCGAGGACGCCTCTGGCAACGGTCATTCGCTGACCAATAATGGAGTTGCCTTCGAGCGTGGAGCGGCATTATTTGACGGAAATTTCAGTGTTTTCAGCACCGCGGGGACGTTGAATTTGCGGCCCTACTCCGCACTCACCATCGAATATTTCATTAGGACTCTGACGGACAGCGGCGCATTTGAAATCATAGAACACTCCCCCACCTATGTTGGCAATCATGGCGGCTTCAGCTGCAATCTGAACGCTCTTAATCCCGGTCAATTACAGGGCGGCTTTTCATTCTATTTCAGTAAATTTAATGTTGATGCGACATCTGCCGGTGCCATTACGGATGGTGTCTGGCATCATGTCGCGCTTGTTTATGATCCGGCATCAGATGGTGCCGATCGTGTGCGTCTTTATCTGGATGGAGAGCAGCAAGTTACAACTGAAAATGTAGATGATCAGGCGCTCGATTTTCTGAATGCCAAACTCTACATCGGTTCACGGTCTAATCACACCTTTAAGTTTATCGGTGAGCTGGATGACATCCGAATCACCGGCGCGGCACTCGCACCGGAGGATTTTATGACTGTACGCACCACAATTCCCGAAGGGGCAGTGATATTTGTGCGCTGAGTTGAATGCACGAGGAAAAGAAGAGTAAGGGATAATGAAAAACATGAGAGCGCTATTTTGTCTGGTCTGCGTTCTGCAAGCGGCGGTGTGTCTATGCGCCTCTCAACCACCGGAGCTATCCGGAGAGGAAACATGGGGTTATCGTCGGGCGCTGCCGGCCGTGGTGAATCCGGTTGTGAGTTCGCCGATGCAAGAGGTGATTTCTTTGCGCGGTGAGTGGGAGTTGCATGTCACTCCCCGGGTGTACCAGTGGCGGCATCCCAAACGTAATATCCGTGGCAAACCTTGGCCCGGTTCACGCAGTATTCAGGTGCCGGGGTGCTGGGAGGCGCAGGGTGTTGGCGAGCCGGGAACGAGTGTCACCTGGGATATTAAGTGGGATCACGCACCGCGCGAGATCAGAAATGTTTTTATGGGTGAAGTCTGGTACCGCAAATCTGTAGATATACCTGAGGAATGGCAGAACAGACGCATCTGGTTGAAGATTGGCGGAGTCCGTTCTCAGGGTTGGTTCTGGGTTAATGATCAGCGGGTCGCCTGGGTGAATGACTATTGCGGCACCTACAAGTATGATATTACCGATCTGGTGCAGCCGGGTCAGTGTGCGACGGTGGTGGCGGCGGTTAACAATGATGTGCCCAGCCGTAAAGGTCAGATGGTCAGCTCCCACTGTTTCGGCGGTATCTATCGCGATATTGAGATTGAGGCAACGCCGAATACGCGTATCGACGATGCCTGGGTGCGGGGCGATTTTGACAAGCGGCAGGCGGAGGTACATGCAACAGTGGCGTTTGCGACTGCCGCCGGTAAATTGACCAATCCAGTGTTGCGCGTAAAGGTGATGGCGGCGGGCCGGGATGTTTCCCGCAAAGACGCAAAGACGCAAATTGTAGGGGCGAATAACCATTCGCCCAACCATTCGTCCAACCATTCGCCCATAGTGTTTACAGAGGGTAAACAAAAAACCGAGGTGGTAGTGCGCGTGTCGCTTGATCCCTTTAGGGCATGGACACCGGAGCATCCGCATCTCTATGTGGCTGAACTTACGCTGTGTGATGGTGATACACCGGTGCACGGTTGGACAGAACGATTCGGTGTGCGTAAGATCGAAGTGCGTGGCGACCGCTTTTTTCTCAATAACAAACCATTTTTCATCCGCGGTTTCGGCGACGACTTCGTCTATCCGCTCACCATGGTATCCCCCGCTTCAAAGGATGAGCATCTCAAGCATCTGCGGACGGCTAAAGCCGCCGGTTTCAATTACGTGCGGTTGCATACGCACTGTGAGTTGCCGGAGTATTTCGAGGCCGCCGATGAGGTCGGCATCATGATACAGCCGGAGCTGCCCTATTACGGCGATTATCCCGGCGAAGCCTTTACCTTTGACCCGCTGCGTGATTTAAAGGAGTTGTATCAGCACTATCGGCGCTACGTGTCGCTGACAACCTACTGCGGCGGCAATGAGGGGTTGCTGGGTCACCCGCTGGATGAAGATTTATACAAACTGGCCAAACGTCTCGATCCTGATCGCCTGGTGCTGCATCAGGATGGTTCATACAACACGGCGAAGA
Source organism: Kiritimatiellia bacterium (assembly GCA_018399555.1). Classification (GTDB taxonomy): domain Bacteria; phylum Verrucomicrobiota; class Kiritimatiellia; order RFP12; family UBA1067; genus M55B167. The sequence goes on from JAGYOL010000201.1 coordinate 2,986, forward strand.
ACTCAGATTTTTTAGGTGGTCCCCGTCGAGAATGGCAGCCGGGAAGTTTCGAATGCGAGCTTCCTTTTGTCGCGCATGAGTATCTCAACCTGAGTGTAAAACAGGATCCGCGCCTGGCTGACCGTTTTTCGGGAGCTTGGATGCCTCCGATAACGCTGGAGCGCTGGGATAAATTTCTGCAGGCGGCGGGTCTTGACCGCCGCTGGGGCGAGGCACTCCAGGATTCTCAGCACGCTCTGCAGAAGGTCTATCAGAAACGCGGTATCGAAGCGGCCCGGCTTGATCCGGCGTGTGATGGCTACAGTTTCTGGACAATTGTTGATGTGGTTGTTCAGCAGGGCGATTGGTACAGCGCTCAGGGATTGTTTACTCCTTTCTGGGAGCCGAAAAAACGAGGTGCCACGCCGGATGATTTCCGAATTTTTAACGGACCGAGCACGCTGCTGCTCAAAACAGAGACTGAGAACCGCGTCGCGGTCTCAGGTGATAAAGTGCAGGCGGATTTTTGGATTGCGCATTATGGTGACGAACCTGTTGTGAATGCACGAGGGAACTGGAAGCTGCAGGCAGAGGGCCAGACGCTTGTTCAGGGAGAGTTTGAGTGCGGTGATATTGCGCTTGGCAGCACTCGACTGCTTGCTGAAACAGATATAACAATACCGCACGTCGCAAAGCCTATGGCGGCAGTGCTGGCGGTTTCGGTTGGTGATATCAGCAACTCCTGGGATATGTGGTTGTTTCCGCGCCGGGAGATTCAGGATGGGAACGGCATTGCAGTGAGTCGTGATCTGCTGCCGGCGCTGGAAAAACTCTATTCCAATCTTATTCCGGCGGAGAGCCCGGCGGCGGCACAGGCCGATCTGTTGATTTCGAGCATCGGCAGTCCGGAGAGCGACGCGGCACTTGCGGCGGGTAAACGTGTTCTGCTGATGCAGGGCATGCAAGGCAGACCGAATGTGAGTTTGGGATGGTGGCGGATGCGCGGTCAGGTCGGCACGGCTTTCGCGCATCATCCGGCACTCGGAGAATTTCCGCATGACGGCACTCTCTCGCCGCTTGCTTTCCGGCTTGTGAAAGACAGCGGCAAGCGACTGCCGGTCGAGGGGCTGCTGCCGGATGATATGCTTGTTGTCGGCGAAGGTGGCAAAGGCTATTTTCTCTATGCATCCGCAGTGCGTATGGGGCGCGGTCAGGCACTGCTGACCTTTGGTCTCGATCTGACGTCAGGTACACCCGAGGGTACCTGCCTGCTGGACGGATTTATACGCTATGCCCGCTCCGATGCGTTTAATCCACAGAGCGTCATAAAGCCGGTCAAGTCGTATGGCAATGGCTGGCTGCGGACATTGCGGGCTGGTGAAACAACATATG
>JAGYOL010000202.1 GCA_018399555.1 Kiritimatiellia bacterium
TCGATTTCAATCAACAACTTATCTAAACAGGTCGCTCATTTTCTTGTTTTTTATGGCAGAAGTTGATTGAATAGCGACTAAACTCATAATCAAGCCCTCAAAGTAAGAGCTCATTATAACATCTCCGGTCACAAAAAACAGGAAGCAACTGCTTGTTTTTTGTGACCGGAGTTGAGAGAATAGCGCCACTGTAACAGGCTATTGAAGTCACTGAAGAATTTAATTTATGCCAAAGTCGAAAATAAGCAGAGCTGAAAGGATCGAGCGCTATCTGGTTCGCATTATTCAGCAGCCCGGAGCCGATCAGAACCAGCCGTTGCCTGTTCGTCTTCTGTTGACGTTGCTCAAGGGTGTCTCCTGTCTTTTTCAACATGTTGTCCTGTTGCGTCTTTTTCTTTATCGAGAGCGTCTTCTGCGCAGTTTTCCGCTGGGATGCCAGGTGATCAGTGTCGGCAATGTGACAGCGGGCGGCACCGGCAAAACCCCGGTTGTGGAAATTTTTGCTCGGGAACTGCACAAGCAGGGACGTAAAGTCGCAATCCTAAGTCGGGGCTACCGCAAAAAAGAGTTACCTTGGTATCGTAAGTTTGAGGAGAAATATCTGCCTCCCAGAGTGGTGAGCGACGGAGAAGCGGTACTGCTTGACAGCGAGATGGGCGGCGATGAACCCTATATGCTTGCCAGCAACCTCCCTGGAGTAGTGGTTTTAGTTGACAAAGACCGTGTCAAAAGCGGCAAATATGCGGTCAATCGTTTCAAGTCCGATATTCTTTTGCTCGATGACGGGCTGCAGTATCAGAAACTCAAACACCATGTCGATGTTGTGCTGGTGGACAAAACCAATCCTTTCGGCAACGGCAATCTGCTGCCGCGCGGTATTCTACGTGAACCGGCACGTAATCTCAAGCGTGCCGATTTTGTGTTTATAACCAAATCCGACGGCGAATCCGATCAGCTGCGTTCCGTCATCAAAGAGCTGAATCCGGCAGCGGATATCATTGAATGCTGTCATATGCCGCGTTTTCTTCGTAATGTTTATACCAATAAAACGCTGCCGCTGGAGTGGTTGAACGGCAAACGGGTGGCATCCCTTTCGGGTATAGCTGTTCCGCAGAGTTTTGAACACTCGCTACGCAGGATGGGAGCCGCGCTGATCAGTTTTGAACGCTACGCCGACCATCACCGTTATCAGGCTCAGGAGATCATTGATGCCATCAATAAAGCTCACAAATTGGGGGCTGTCGCCCTGCTGACCACCGAGAAGGACGCAGTTCGTTTTCCCAAGCTCAACCGTACTGCGGTGCCGGTATATTACGTGCGCGTCGATATCGAGATTCTCTCGGGTGCCGACAGTTTTATTGATGCGATTGACCGTATCCTGTGTAAAATCGATGAAAAAGGAGGTGGCAATACTCCCGCATCACACAAGCGGAAGGATAATCCGGGATGAAAAAGTTCTTGCATACTGCTGACCCATCGCACAGCTCTCGTCTGCTGAAATCAACCTCTATTGTGAGTGCCATGACCATGTTGAGCAGAGTGGGGGGGCTGGTACGTGAAATCATGATGGCTCATTTTTTTGGCACCAGCGCCTTGAAATCAGCCTTTGACATCGCCTTTCTGATCCCCAATCTTTTTCGTCGTCTTTTCGGTGAGGGTGCGCTTACAGGAGCCTTTGTGCCGGTTTTTAGCAAAGAACTGGCGGAGCATGGTAAAGAGCGCGCCAATCTGCTGGCTATGCGGGTGATTGGTCTCCTTACTGCGGTTCTTTCGATATTGGTCGTTGCCGGTATGGCTATGACCTATCTGCTGCCGTTTGTGCTGGATTATGACAGCAACTGGCTTTTGCCGCTTCCAATGCTCAGAATTCTGCTACCTTATGCCGTTTTAATCTGTGTGGCGGCACTGTTGGCGGGTATGCTGAATGCGGTCGGGCGCTTCGCTGTCTCTGCCTTTGCTCCGTTTTTACTTAATCTGGTCTGGATTATCGCGTTGTTTGTGATCGGGGCTGCGGTTCTGAGCGAAAAAAGCGGCCAACTGCGTATACTCTGTTACGTTATTCTGGGGGCTGGATTATTACAGATTCTGATTCAAATTCCGGTTCTGGTGAAAGAGGGTTTTGTCATAAAACCCCGCTTCAAAGGAATTCTGAGTGATGCTGGCATCACCCGGATTGTGAGTTTAATGGGACCGGCGGCATTGGGAGCCGGAATTTTGCAGATCAATGTCTGTGTTGATAAGCTGCTGGCTTACTGGGCCGGTTCCTACGGACCTGCCGCCCTGGTTTATGCCGAAAGGTTGATCTATCTGCCTCTCGGCATTTTCGGTGCGGCCTTCATGACTGTTCTGCTGCCCGCATTCTCACGTCATGCGGCCAGAAACGAGCATCATCTGATTGGTGAAGATCTGATGGATTCGCTTGTTAATCTGACATTGGTGATGCTGCCCTGCGCCTGCGGTCTGGCCGCGCTGGCGCGTCCGTTGATGATGATGATCTATGGCGGCGGAGATGGAGCTTTTGATGCCCGCTCCGCCTTGATGAGCTCACGCGCACTGATGGCTTACGCTCCCGGGTTGCTGGTGTTCAGCTACAACAAAGCAGTCATCCCTGCGTTTTACGGTATGCAGGATATTAAAACACCAACGCGGGTTTCACTGGTTGTTCTGGGGTTGAATGTGCTGTTGAATATAATTTGTGTGCTTACCTTTTCGGATGGCTGGAAACATGCTGGCATCGCAGTTTCAACGGTGGTCTGCAGTGTGGTCAGTGCGGCGGTTCTCTATGCGCTGCTGCGCAAAAGAGTGGGGGGTATCGAGAACGAGGGGCGTATCATAAGAGTGCTTGTACGAACACTGATCGCGGCGGTTTTGATGGGAGTAGCGGTGTATGCCGCTCATGGCCATCTCTCCGCAATACTGCCCGGCGGCACGCTTTGGCGTGCAGTGGCGGTATTAATCTCGATAGTTCTGGGAATGGCATTGTATGGCGGTTTGCTTGCCATGCTGTGCGCTGATGAGCTTTACAAGGTGTTGCAGTTTGTGATACAACGAACCCGGAGTAGTTGATGGTTCAGAAAAAAAAGTGTTTTGTCGTGGCTTGCGGTGGAACGGGTGGGCATATTTTTCCCGGTCTGGCGGCAGCTAAGGTTCTGAGCGAACGCGGCCATCGTGTTTCCGTCTGGCTGGCTGGGCGCGATATCGAGTCGGTTGCGGTTAAAGGTTGGGACGGTGAGGTCATGGCAACCGGTGCGCGACAGCTCGCGTTGAAGAATCTGCCTTCGCTCGTTCGGGCCTTCTTCTGCTGTGTGCGTGGTTTTCAGCGTCTTAAACCCGACGCCTTGCTGGCAATGGGAAGTTATACCAGTCTTCCTCCGGTTCTGGCCGCACATGTTGCGCAGGTTCCGATTTTTCTGCATGAGGCCAACTCGGTTCCGGGCAAGGCGGTTGAACTCCTGTCCAGGTTGGCGCTTTGCACTGCCACCAGTTTTCACGAAACGGCCCAGTGGCTGCCCGGCAGAAATGTCTGCTATACCGGTCTGCCGGTCAGAGATGATCTGGTCGATCAACCGGCATTCAACGATATTCCCGATGGGGCGTTTGTGATTTTTGTTACCGGCGGCAGTCAGGGTGCACATTCGCTCAATGAATTGGCCGCCCGTACTCTGGCTTTGCTCAAAAATGACAGCCCTCAGCCGTTTTTCGTTATTCACCAGAGCGGACGTGCCGACGAACAGTGGCTGCGCGAATTTTACGAAACGAAAAAGATTCCGGCGATGGTCTGCGCGTTTGTCAACAAGATGGGGCGGGCCTACGCTTCAGCCGATATAGTGATTGCCCGTGCCGGTGCCTCTACCTGCTTTGAACTTTCGACATTGGGTAAGCCTGCTTTTCTTGTGCCGCTGCCTTCGGCGGTTCGTAACCACCAGCACTTCAATGCGTTGTCCCTGGTTCGTTCGGGAGGTGCCGATGAGGGCTTGCAACGTGAAATCACACCCAGAGCACTTATGCGCTATCTCGCCGCAAAGATGCTCAATCCCTCATCGCTGACGCATATGGGACAGGCCATCAGAGTGCTTGCCGTGCCGGATGCCGCCGAACGGGTTGCCGACATGGTTGACAACCCTTTGGCTGTATTATAACATAACCCGATGAAGGTTGTGGACGTGGCTTGTTTTCGGCGTACAGCTGCTGTGGAGAGATCTAGGTCTGGCGCCACCGGTAAAAGTAAAAGTGTTGGGTGCATCGTGGGGATGTGAGTGTGTGAGTGTGTGTGAGAGTGTGGGTGCGTGGATAGTGTAAATTGTTTTCTGTAAATTCAAAAAGTTACGGAAGA